>CAZQZA010000001.1:0-38184 GCA_964597725.1 uncultured Dehalococcoidales bacterium
CAATCAGTTGGAAGCGCTCAGTCTTGCTAAGTCATTTTTATAATGTGTCTCCTATCAAGAGTGGTGTGATATTTTTATCGATATAGCGCCCATAAAAAATTTTATCCCACCTGTTTCAGAAATTCCTCCAATTTAGCCCGCAACTCCTTGTACTGACCAACAACTTTATGGCCCTCCTCTGTCAATCTCGCATGTCCTCCCCCAGCCCCACCCGTGGTTTTCTCAACCAGAGGGGCTGGCGCCAGACGATTCGCTGCTTCTATCCACAGCCAAGCATTGCGGTAACCTAATCTCATAGACCGAGCTGCTGCTGCTATTGAGCCAAACTTATCAATGCGCTCCAGCAGCATTATTCTCCCCCACCCCATATACAACTCGCCATCTTTCTCCACCCATATTCTACCTCTTACCAAGTAGCCTGGCTCTGGGTGATGGGAAAAACGGGAGGGCTTCCTAGCCCTGTACTTTGGTATCTTTATCTTGGCCACTTATCCTTTGCCCCGGCTAGAGCAGTCAATGCTATATTATAAGCGATATAACGCTCTTGTCAAGCTACTACAAGCTCTACTTAAGGTAGCCCAGCCGTCAGGCGCTGCTTTAGCTCAGCGCTGATGTTTGTCTTACTGCTTCCAAGGTCGGTGTGAGCTCTAACCCTCTGCCTCATCCACGATTTGCTGGAGTTTTCTTTGGACCTCAACATCCAGAGGTTTTGGTTGGTGTGTAGCAAGGATTCTCTTTACCTGCTCCCTCGCCTTTGCCCGTATGTCTAGTGCCCCACTCTGCAACCACTCGTCCCTAGCCATCCTGTTACCCAATTTTGCATCCCAGTTTTCAAGCTTATGGTATTCTGCAGTATGCCGGTGAGTTAGGAATTCTCCTCCTGGTCCCACCTCTCTAATTACCTCAACAGCAAGGGTATCTGGGTTAACGTCAATACCTCGCAATATTCTGGAGACCATGCCGCATATCTCGTTACCTATGACCGCCTGCTCGTGAACCGAAAGCACAGTGTCTTCCAGAGAAGAAGATGTACACTCAATAATTAGCTCACTCCCTGATAATGCAGTAAACATGTCTAATATACCTGTCTCATAGCCAGCCTGCGCGTCTAAAACGTTAGCCCGTGTCGTGGCTCCATGTATACCATGCGGTACCCCATAGTAGCGTAACATCTGGGCCAGAGCCACATTCATCAGTGCTTTCTCTGGACTAGCGAAAGTGAAGCTGCCGTACTTCAAATCTATAATAGAAGGGTACCCAAACAATCTGACGGGTACACCTGGCCTAACCAGTTGAGTTAGTATCAGACCAGCCAGGAGTTCGGCTACTGTTAACGTCAAAGTTCCAGCAAGAGTTACCGGCGATGTTCCACCAGTTGAGGGTATTGTGTAAATCTGAAACGGATGTCCAAAACGGCAAATCTCGAGAAGAACGTCTACTCTATCTCGGTCAAAGATAAGGGGGCTTATTACTCCGAGACTAACTGTGAACATTGGCCTTCGGCGCAACGCCTCTTCATTCCCAGCTATGGCTATGCCCATCCTGATAAGGTCCTTCGCCGCTTTGCCATCATATGCGGTTGCGACAACCGGTTTCTCGGTGTTACTAAGTAATGCCTGAGATATGTGTCTGTCCAAAGCCTGAGTAGGAACATCCTGGGGGTAGATTTCGGGAAAGATGAGATGTGTATTCTCTAATGCATCATGGATTCTCACATTATCTTCCAGGTCCTTCTTCGTAGCCGGCCTCCGCTCCCCAGTATCAAAATCGACAATAAACGTCGCCCCATGACCATTAGTGAAATGCACCTCTCCAGTGCCTGACTTAACGTCAAACTTTGGGTCCTTCCCACACACTGTCATAAAGCGGGGCGCGTGATTCAGAGCATACTCTACTAGATGCAAGGGTATATGGGCAACCTGTTTTGCCTGGTCTATTTCTGCTCCAGCCCGGTTCAGGATATCCAATGCCTCTTCATGCACTACCTTCACACCCGGGTCCTCTAACACCTCAAGAGCCGCCTGATGAACTTGGAGTATCTCCTCTCTACTGAGGACCTCGATTGTTCTCCCCTTCAATGGCACTACACCGTACATTCTGCAACCTCCTTTGTTAAATCTAAACAGGCGCGGGCCAGCCCGCGCTTTAACTCAGTACAAACCCTATCCAACAAGCTCCCGTACTTTATCCACAGCTCCGGTAGCATCCCGGGCATATCCGTCAGCTCCAATTTGTGCTGCATATTCTGGACTAACCGGGGCACCACCGATGAGCACCCTGACCCCTTCCCGCATGTCAGCCGCTTTTAGTGCTTCGATTGTATTTTTCATCTCAGGCATGGTTGTTGTTAATAGGGCCGACATAGCTACAATGGGAGCTTCCTCTTCTCGGGTAACCTGCACAAATCTTTCCACTGGTACATCTGTACCCAGATCAATTACTTGAAAGCCAGCGCCTCTGAGCATCATGCCAACAAGATTCTTACCAATGTCATGGAGGTCTCCCTTAACTGTACCAAACACCACTTTGGGGCCTAAGCCAACTCCACTGGTGACAAGTAAAGGCCTGAGTAAATCCATTCCTGTATGCATCGCCGTGGCTGACATTAACACTTCAGGGATGAAAATTTCATGTTTTTTCATCCTTTCCCCGATGACATTCATACCAGCAATGAGCCCTTCGTTAAGTATCTTCTCCGCGCTGATGCGACTACTGATTGCTTGTTGAACCAGTTCTCTTACTTTCTCCTTTTCACCCTCGATTACCGAGTTTGCAATGATTGTCAAATCTACCATTTCACCTCCTTTCTTGGATAGTCATAAGATATACTCCGAGCACCTTGCCGTTCCAAAAAGATATGTACACCCTCGACTTTGCCGAGGTTCACCCTCTCAGCTGCATCATCAAATTTGGAAGCCATAGAGCTATCTGGGGGAATATCATAATTATGGCCATACCAATTATCAGAACTCCGAGGAAGGGGAATATAGACTTGTAGATGTCTCCTGTAGTTATCCCTGGAGGAGCGACTGACTTCAGGTAGAATAGCTGGTAGCCAAAGGGTGGCGTTACGTAACCCATCTGCATATTAATAACGAAGAGGATTCCGAACCATATGGGGTCGAAGCCCAGCTCCCTAATTATAGGGAAACCGATAGGGACAAGGATGAAAATGATGGCGAAAGGGTCGAGAAACATTCCTAGGAAGAAGGCAACCAAGTTTATTGCGATGAGAATACCCCAGCGACCAAATCCTAGTCCCGTCACTAACTCAGTTATGAAGGCCCCCCCACCGGCTCTAGCATATACCGCGCTGAAGGCCATAGCTCCAAAAAAAATCCACATCGTCAAGACGGTAATTCTAAAGGTTTCGGTGGTTGTCTCTCTGATAATTTTCCAGCTAAACCGACGGTGGATGCCAACAGCTATGAGCACAGCCACTACACCTAGTGAGGCAGCCTCGGTAGGCGTGGCAATCCCGAAAAAAATCGAGCCCAAAACGGCCAGGATAATCAGTAGGGGTAAAATCACCGCTCTGGTGGAGATGACTTTCTCTCTCAGGGTAAACTTCTCCGGGTGTGGTGGGCATAACTTGGGGTTGAGCCAAGCTCTTACACCTATATAGGCTATGAACAGAGTGCCAAGGAGAAGACCAGGCCCGACCCCGGCCATAAACAGCTTACCCACTGATACTCGGCCTATCAGGGCAATCAGAATACTTATTATGCTGGGGGGAATTAGTATCCCCAGCGTCCCCGCCCCGGCTACAGTGCCTAATGCTATATTCTTGTTATAGCGGCGCCTAAGCATAGCTGGAACAGCTATCAGTCCCATAGTGAGAGTGGCGGTAGCGGTGACGCCGGTCATAGCAGCGAAGATGGCGCATATGACCACTGTTCCCATGGCGATGCCGCCTCTTAGCGGGCCTGACCAGCGGTGCGCCGACTCAAAAAGGGCTTCGGCGATGCCGGCACGCTCCAGTAGAATTCCCATCGAGATAAACAAGGGAATGGCGACAAGAACGATGTTCCACATACAGCCAAAGGTGTTGAAAACAATTAGCAACAGACCTTCAGTGCCCCACAGTAAATAACAAACCACTACGGCAACACCCCCTAGGCACCAGGCAAGAGGAACACCCAGTATGAGAGCTGCTACTAGACCGCCAAACATTACCAGGGTGACTAGCTCAATACTCATACTGCCTCCCGGTGATGGCGGTGAAGAGGTCGTGCCCAAATTTTGCCAATCCCTGAAGCAATATCAGCAAAGCCCCTAGGGGAATCATCAGCTTAACCGGGTAGAGGGGGGCACGGAAGGGAGTATTACAGGGTTCTAATCGTATCAAGGATTCCCAGGCATAACCAATCCCCCACCATAGCAGCACGCCACAGAAAGCAAGGAAAAGCGGAGTCCCGACCACGTCTAAAATCGCTCGTGTTCTGAGAGAGAAGCGGTTGTAGATTACGTCCATATTAATATGCGACTTATGGAGCAGGACGTAGGCGCCACCAATGAAGTAGTAGGCAGCGAAGATGCGTTGAGTTGTTCCGTGAGCCCATATAGTCGGGGCATCAAATAGATACCTTAGAAAAATCTCATATACCAACACCACCACACCCGGCCACAGCAGGTAAGCGAAAAGCTTTCCCGACCATTCACTGATGCCATCAATAAACTTGAGCAAGCGTCTCATCGTGTCCTCTATTATGCTTTATCAGGGTAGAGGTAGAGGCAATGCCTCTACCTCTACCAGTCGCCAGACTACTGAACTTTGCTGATGGTTGTGAGCTAGATTAATCCAGCAACCCCAGCGCTTTCATGTAGTCCTGTAGTATTGCCGTGGCCTCAGCGAAGATGGGATCTTCTGCCGAATACTTATCCAGAACCGCCATCGAGTATTCACTCATTATCCGTTGCTCTTCCACAGGCAAATGTGTTATCGTGTAGTCCCATTCCTCGACTAATTTCTCTGTCCATATGGCATCCCACCCAAAGTAAGAGGCAGTAAATATGTCACTGGCGTACGAGCAACTTTCGTAAAGGAGCATTTGGAGGTCATCAGGTAGCTCGTTCCAGGCATCCACATTTACATGTAAAGCCCAGGCATCAACCGGGGTTATAGGCGTTTCCAGGAAATACCCCGGCTTGAGAGGCTCATGAAATCCTGCATCAGCTATTACGCCTACACCTCCTCCCATTACCACACCGTCAATAAGCCCCGTATCCAGCGCCCCGTAAATCTCCCCCCAGGGGAAGTAGACCGGTGACGCCTCTGCCTCTGCCAATACCTCTGCGTAGATACCGGTAGCCCTGAGTTTTTCCCCTTTAAAGTCGGCTGCCTTGGTAATGGGGAAGTTGGTCAGCGCCACGGTAATATCGGTTGGCATGGTAGCCACGTAGAAAATGTTGTGCTCGGCGTAAGCCTCCCGCAGCAGCTCCTCAAGTCCGAGCTTATAATAGAGGACGGTATAATGTTCCCATCTCGGCAGGGTGAACGGAGGAAGACCGCCCGAATAGATAGCCATCGGAAGCTTGCCTGTCCAGTATGGACCATAACTAAAATCAATCTTTAGCGTCCCTGTGGAGACAGCGTCAAATGTCTCCAGCACTGGCATTATCTCACCACCTGCGTATGGTGTGATATCCAGCCGCCCTCCGCTTGCCACCCTGAGGTCATCACACCATCTTACGAGAACATCCCAGTCCCAAGTCCCCCTGTACAGAGGATATGTCATATCCCACTCATATACTTCCTCTGCTGGTGGTGGTGGTGTTGGTGTTGGTGTTGGTGTTGGTGTTGGTGTCGGTGTTGGTGTTGGTGTCGGTGTTGGTGTTGGTGTTGGTGTTGGTGTCACTGGGGCAGCGCAAGCTATTAGGGCTATAATTAATGCTATACTGCCCAGCAGCACCAATAACTTTGTCAGTTTCATCTCCTCCTCCTTTTTTTGAAAACTTTTAGCTGCTTTTGGGTTAGGCTTCACATTTTTGGTTCACCCCCTTCTAATTAGAATGTGACCATTCTTCATGTTAATATTCTTATAATAAGCATGGCACACGATATTCATATGCGATATACTTAGCGCATGGTAACACTTTTAATAATATTTGTCAATACCTTGTAGAGTACAGAGTATTGACGGATAGGTTAGAAATGTTTATGCTCATGTATGAGTCTTGCCTGCTGGTATCAATGGAGGTGTGTGAGCAATGTACGAAGAACGGGATAATCATTTGGTAGCTGACCGAGATTTTGTCCTCTGGGCCTTAATAAGACAAACGCAGTGGGTGATCTTGAGAGTAAGGGAAGCAGAACTGGCTCAATATGATCTTACCCCTGAGCAGGCTGCCGTTTGTCTCTTTACCCATCTAGCTGGTAATAACCCCACTCCCAGTGAATTGTCGCGGTGGTTGGTTCGTGAGCCCCACACCGTATCCGGAATGCTGAGCAGAATGGAAAAAAAAGGCCTGGTGAGAAAGGTCAAGGACCTGGACCGAAAGAACCAGATAAGAGTTGTGTTGACGGAAAAAGGACAGCGGGCCTTTGAGCAGGCAACTAAAAGAGAGTGCATCCATCAGATATTCTCGTGCTTGACTGATGAAGACCGCAAACAACTGAAGTCACTCTTGGGTAAACTACGGGACACGACGCTGGAGGAGTTTGGCATGTTTAAAAAACCGCCATATCCTCCGCTGGAGTAAGTGCCTTCCTGCGCCGGCTATGATTAACCGCGAACATTGTAGCGATTTAGCAAGTAAGGAGTAAAAACAAAAGATAAGCCGTAGGACTTCTGCGATCTTCTTGCCGTTACGACAAGATTTGAGCAATAGTTGACACACCGTTGGTAGTATATTAAATCTGCAACATGTGTGTCGCATTGGGAGGCGAGAATGCTTGAGGTTTATCAGGAATTAGTCAATGTAATGCAAAAAGGGGAGCGGGCAGTATTAGCCACTGTCATCTCCAGTCGTGGCTCGGCGCCACGGAAAGCCGGAGTAAAGATGCTCGTCAGGAAAGACAGCACTTTTGTGGGTACCAGAGGTGGTGGGAGTGTGGAGCAGCAGGTTCAAGGGAGGAGATTTGGCTGGTAAGATTCTGGCGATGAGACACACCCAGATTGAACAGGTTGTACCGGGACATGCACAATTACCAAAAACAGTGGTCGAGGTTATTCAAAAAGGAATCAGAAGTTAATCTATGGCCCCATTGATATCGACGCTAATCCTTGCTGCTGGTGAATCAAGACGTATGGTTAAACCGAAGCAACTTTTGCCTTTGGGAAAGACCACTATTCTGGAATGCACGATTGACAACTTTCTTAATTCTGAGGTGCATGATGTTGTGGTGGTACTAGGCTATAGAGCTGAGGAAATAGTTAGCCTGATAGCCAAAAGACCGATTAGCGTGGTTGTAAATGCAGCTTACCGTGAGGGGATGAGCACGTCAATAATAGCCGGGCTAAGCTTGATAAGTGATAATGCCCAGGGGGTCATGCTTGCCCTGGCAGACCAACCTTTTATCGACAGCCAAACTATCAATTGCTTGGTGGAATCATTTGGCGCTCATGATAAAGGTATCGTTATACCCACATATCAGGGTAAGAGAGGGCACCCGGTTATCTTATCCATCAAATATAAAGAAGAGTTGTTGAGTCTGAAGGGAGACATTGGTGGCAGAGAGATAATTCATCGATACCCTGATGATGTCCTTGAAGTGCCCGTTAACTGTGAAGGTATATGTGTCGACATTGATACCGTGGACACCTACAATCTGCAGAGAAGTAAACTTACATAAAAATGCCCAGCAGCCGCTTTATGCCCCTTACTACCTAAGTTCAGTTAGCTATTTCCCTCTCCCTGAACTAATAATTTACTTCTTGTCCAATCCACTAGGCTTTGGCAAATTCATAGCTAACTCTGCCGTCGGCCAGTTTCACTGCCACCGGTTTCAAAGCCATGCCTATTCTAATATCAGTCTGCCTGATGCTACGGGACAGGCGGCCAAAAACTCTTAACCCCTCTTCAAAATCAACAATAGCCAGGGTGTACGGGGTGTCATCCTCAAAGCCGGTGGGGCCATAATTTACTTCAGTATAGGTAGCCAGCTTACCACTACCCTCAATCTGGAACCACTCAATATCACTGCCAAGACAGCTAGGGCAGTCCATCTTCGGTGGGAAATATCGGGTACTGCATCTCTTGCACCTTGTTGCCATTACCTTTCCTTGCTCAAGATAGGTTACAAAATCAACAGCTTTGGATTCATCAGTGAAGCTAACGGCGCCAAATTTATCAAACCCCATTACGTTACCTCCTTAAAATGGTCACATTCCCATACTGTCCGACGCCACCAATATTGTGAATCAGTCCTACCTCTGCTCCCTTTACCTGCGCCTCAGTAGCCTCCCCCCTGAGCTGGCGGACAATAGTTCTGACCTGTGAACCGCCGGTAGCACCAATGGGGTGACCTTTAGATAGCAGGCCACCGTCAACGTTTACCGGAATTTTACCGCCTATGTATGTCTCTTTGGAATCGATTAATCCTGATCCCTCACCGGGTTTTACAAAGCCAAGGTCTTCATAAGCCATTATCTCAGCTATGGTGAAACAGTCGTGAACTTCAGCAATGTCAATATCCTGTGACCCGACCCCGGCCATGGCGTAGGCCTGCTTCACCGCTTCCTGGGTACACCTTAAACCGGTCAGCAGCTTCCTGCCAGATAATGTCATGGTATCTGTCCCCGCACCTAAGCCGATAACCCAGATTGGAATTTTACATATACTCTTAGCTGCGTCCCCTCTGGCTACTATAATGCAGGAGGACCCATCAGCATTGGCACAGCAGTCGAACTTTTTTAAGGGACTGGTTATCACCTCAGAACTTAAGACATCGTCCAGGGTTACTTCTTTGCGGTAACATGCCTTGGGATTTTTAGCACCATAGCTGGCGTTCTTAACTCTTATCTTTGCTAGTTGCTCCTCGGTAGTACCATATTTGGCCATATGTGCCCGGGCATACATAGCATAACCGGCGGGCATGATAATGCCGAAAGGTGCCTCCCAGATTATGTCGCCCCCCCTTCCCATCCTCTCCGCAGCTTCACGGGAGGTAAGCTCTGACATTTTCTGAAAACCTATCACCGCCACTATTCGGTGAAGGCCAGACCTTATTAGAGACCAGGCCACTCTTAATCCGGTACTGCTGGCAGAACATACGCTCTCGACATAAAAAGTCGGTTTAGGGGTAAGCTCAAGGTACTCTGATATTAATCCCGACGGAGTTCGCTGTTTGTCGTATTCCGGAGCCGAACAAATTATAGAAGCATCGATGTCCTTGTTGGTCATATCCAGGCCATCCATCGCTTCCTTGTAGGCTTCGAAACACAACTCTCGGATTGATATCCCACACTTACGGGTAAAAGCAGTCTGGCCAGCCCCGACAATAGCAATGTCTTCCCTGTCCATAGCATCTCCCCTTTCAATGTTAAGTCTTCTCACCCCGGTCAGTACAGTCGTAGAATCACTGTCCAGTCTTACGTCCAAGCCAGCCAGCCTGAACCACGCTTTACAGTAAAATGGGAGGGGCTAACTGGGGTTCCTTAACCTCCTCGTACCTCATGCTTGCCGAGTCACACAGGGTATCAGTTCCGTGGATAGAATGGTAGGTTTCTGGCAAACCCTGTCTAGCTGGGTAACTATTTCCCGCTTAATTTCCAATTTCTCAGCCTACACTTACTTAGCTTAGTAGGCAATCTGTTCCTGTATAAGTTTATCTATCTCCTCCTTTGGTATGCCGAGGAGTTTTCCAAAAACATAATAGTTGTGTTCGCCAAGCATCGGGGCTGGCCGGCGCACCTTTCCCGGCGTCTCGCTCAACTTACAGACCACATTGGGTATCCAATCCACCGCAGTAACCGGATGCTCCACCTCCACCAGGACCTTCCGCTTCTGGAAATGGGGGTCAAAGAACCGTTCTTCAGTATCCTCACAGACAACCGCGGCTACCCCAGCTCTCTGAAGGAGCTTCATGACTTCACCCGGTGTCTTGGTCATGGTCCATTCGGTGGTCAACCTGTCCAACTCCTTGTGGTGGAGAAGTCTCCTGTATCCGTCAGCGAATTCTTCCCTCTCCACCCACGGGGGGCTACCTATCGCCTTGCAAAAGGCTTGCCATTCCTCCTCCGTCTGAATGGCGATGGACACCCATTTATCGTCACCCTGACACCGGTAGTTATTGTGGGGAGCCATAATGTTACTGCGGTTCCCTATGGTACCTAGTACATGTCCTGCCATACTGTATTCCATCACTGGCTCCGGCATGGTGCTGAGCAACGCTTCAACCTGAGCCACTTCTATGTGCTGCCCCTTGCCAGTTGCCTCACGTTGAAAAAGGGCGACCAGCATACTGAACGCGCCGTGGAGAGCTGCATTAATATCGGCATAGGCTTGCTGCATTCCAAGGACACGCTCACCCTCATAGCCGATCAGGCTATCCAAGCCAGCCAAGCCGGCTAAAGAGGGGCCATAGCTCACTAAGTCAGACAGCGGCCCCTCCTTCCCCACACCAGGGAAGGAGACCATAATAATGTCATGCTTAACCTTTACCAATTCATCGTAGTCTATGCCCAGCCTTTTGGTTACTGCGGGTGAGAAATTCTCCACCACGATATCACTAACCCTGACCAAGCTCTTGAATATCTCCAGGGCTTGGGGATGGGTCAAATCAAGGGTGATACCCAATTTGTTGCGGTTTATGCTGTGGAAAAGAGGGTCCATCTCGGGGTCCCTGGTGCGGTTATCCGGCCCGAAACGCACCGGGTCAAGGCGCTTTTGTGTCTCCAGCTTGATAACCTCAGCGCCCATATCGGCCAGAAGACAGGTGCTGCGCGGCGCCGCGGCTGCCCAGCCCAAGTCTATTATCCTGTAACCTTTAAGAATTTGCTTGCGAGTTGACATTTTACGCATCCTCATATGATGTGCATTCTCCGCATCTGGGTCAGATCCTCCGCCGAATAGCCAAGCGTACCATAGATTTCCTCGTTGTGTTCGGCAAGAGATGGAGCCCTGCGGCTGGAGCTCCATGTCCCGTATGACATCCTGAAGGGCGGTCCTGGAGCTTTAAATGCCTGGCCATTACAGTCTATTTCTACAAAATATCTCCGGTAATTTAGGTGCTCGTCATTTACTACCTCATCCATTTTTCTTACCGGTAGAAAGGCGATGTGCTTCTCACGACAACGAGCCATTATCTCAGCTCTGGTGTGGGACATAAGCCACGGCGCAAGCAGGTTGTCCAGGACTTCAGGGTATTCCATTCCCACCTTCAAACGATCCTTAAACCTTTCATCTGAGGAATACCATTCTGGAATCTCGCCGTTGCCAATTATCTCCAAGAACCGCTTCCATTCCGAGCCACGCAGGGCAATCATGGATAAGTATCCATCCTTGCAGGGCAAGATGGTGTAGGGGTAGGGACCGGGAGTCCGGTGTCCTTTGCGCGTCCTCTTTCGCCCGGCATAGATAAAGGCGGAGACAGCGTTAGCGGTGTGGAAGATAGCCCATGACTCCGCCTCTGAGATATCCAGATGCTGTCCCTTATTAGTCTTCTTCCGGGCCATCAGGGCGAGCATAACGGCATTGGCTGTTATGATACCGGTCTGGAAGTGCCCCAGTGAAAAGGGAGGAGCGAGCGGCTCCCTGTCCGGTTCACCAATTATAAGGCTCATCCCCCCGATAGCACTGGCATTGATGGCATAGGCTTTATAGTCCCGGTAGGGGCCATTCTGACCGAATGGTGTAATGGAGGCGACAATAAGGTGGGGGTTTTCTCTGCTCAGGTCTCTGAAGGTGACCTTCAGGCGCCTGGCTATCAGAGGCATCATATCCTCAATGAATATGTCGGCGCCTTCAAGCAGTTTGAGCAGTGTTTCCCGCCCGGTAGCCGTTCTGACGTTCAGGGTAACCGCCTTCTTAGCTCGGTTTAAATAGATGAACAGTCCACTACAATCCGGGTCCGAGTGGTCATCGAGGAAGGGACCACACCTACGAGCAACATCGCCTACCCCAGGCTCCTCTATTTTTATGACCTCGGCACCGAGACCGGTGAGTAGTGACCCGCAGTAAGGGCCTGAGATATAACCAGCCATCTCTATAACCTTAATCCCCGCCAGAGGCTTCCTCTCTTCCATCAGCTTTCCTGCTCCTTACATGAATCTAATCCTTATAATTTACAAACCTGTCCCGGAATTCATAGTAATTGACCGCCCTGCTTATTACCCTGGCAGCGTTCTCATAGCTGCGGAATACGGTAAGCCCGGCATCGGCGCACCGCTGCCAAGCCTTAAGCACAATTTCACGACCCTCGGGCGTCTCACCGCTGGTAAGCACAAGAGCGATAGGTTTAGGCACTGTCTTAAAAATATCCAGCAGGGCATCAATGCTGTAGTTTATCCAGTCCGGGGAACCGCCGTATATGACGAAGGCTTCAGGGTTGACGTGAGTCAGTATAATATCTATCTCCGGGCTATCAGCCACAATCCTGAAGGCGTCCATATACCCCTGCTGCGCACCAGCTCGTCCCACGCCAACCTCTATGGGGTTACGAGCCATAGAGCCAGCCTCAGTGGTTATTCTCTCTAGTTTCGCCCGGGTATCGGGGCTAAACGGGGGCACCTTCAGCCCCACTTTTTCGCACATATCGGTGGCGACTACCCCCGGTCCCCCACCGCGGCCAATTATGGCCACCTTCCCCCCATTGGGGCGGGGTTTAAGGTATTCTAGCGCCACCAGTTGGTCTACAATTTCCTCCAAGCTATATACTCTGATGGCACCGGTTTGGGCAAAAAAGGCCTCCCAGGCCTGCTCCGACCCAGCCAGCGAGCCAGTGTGCGAACGAGTTGCCTCCCGCCCGGCCTCGGTTAGCCCAGCTTTCAGCATGACCAGGGGCTTTCCCAGAGAGAGACACCTCATCGCCAGGTTGAAGAAGCGTCGGCCATCCTTTACCCCCTCTAGGTACAAGGCGATGAATTGGGTCTGGTCATCACCAACCAGCATCTCTAAATAATCGGTGCTGTCCAGGTCAACGGCATTGCCATAGCTAACCGCCTTTCCAAAAAAGATGCCCCTGTTGCTACCGTACATGACAATTCGGCCAACACCCGCTCCAGTCTGGGAGATAAGTCCCGCCGGGCCACTGCGCTTAGGCAAGTTGGCAAAAGTCACCCCACTATCCGGGCAGTGCACCCCGAGACAGTTGGGACCGCTTAAGCGTATCCCTGTTTCCTCCACAATGTTTTTCACCTCTTCCTGAAGGGACTTCCCCTCCGGTTTTCCGGTCTCAGCAAAGCCCGCCGTGAACACATGGGCTATCTTCACCTCCTTGGCGGCACACTCCCGAAGAAGTCTGGGCACTAGGGGGGCGGAAACATTCAGAATGGCATAATCAACCGGCTCCTCTATAGCGGTTACTGAGGAATATATCTTCAGCCCCAGCACCTGCGTTCCCTTGGGATTAACCGGGTAGAGCCTGCCCTTATACCCGAAGTTCAGCAGATTTCCAGTCCAGCCACGCTTTTCTTTCTCCTCGTCACTAGACGCCCCGATGACAGCAATGGACTCAGGGTAGAAAACATCCTTAAGCGCAAGCTTCACTTTCTCAACCATCTAATTTCACCTTTCAGTCTTTCGGGTCTGTTCAGGGTAATAGTGGCTATAGCACCTCCTTCAAAGGTTTCTCTCTCGTAGATTACTGTATCAAGCTCTAATCTTTCCATATTTGCGATATCTTCTTCCGCCCAAGGTTGCCTATTTACCACCAGCCTTAAACTCTCATCGCAGCAATCGCCCCTTCGGTAATGGCATGAGCCATATTCCTGGGCTCCTTGGCATCGCCAATCACAAAAAGCTTTTCCATTGTATCTTCCATTGTATCTTCCAGCTGAGCCTGCAGGTCATTTACCGACCTCACTCCTAGGGCTAGAATCACCGCATCAGCTTCAATAAGCCGCTCCTTTTCATATAGATACCGTCCTCCCGCATCACTGACCAGAATCTGCACGCCCTTGTCAGTTATCTTCTCGGCATCAGCCTCACAGATAATCTCTACGTTCTTATCCGCAATCAATTTGCGAACGCGGTCAATACGGTTGTTGGCGAAGGCTCCAGTGTTAAGGTATGCGAAGGGGAAGTGCTCAATTATGGTCACCTTATGACCTTTTGCCGCAAGATAGCTGGCTGTTTCGCAGCCGACGGAGAAGCCGCCTATGACAGCGACCCGCTTAGCCCAGGAGATGTCAGCCTTACCCCCCAGCACATCATGAGTAGTGAACACATTCTTAGACCCCGCACCGGGGATATCGGGGATAGACGGAGTGGCTCCCGTGGCGATAATCACCGCATCTGGCTTTGCCTTATCCACCATTTCGGCGGTGACTTCCGTCCCCATATGCACCTTGATATTATTTTTCTCCATCTGACGCACCAGATACTCTATTACCCACCCCATCTTCTCCTCTTTACCCGGCGCGGCTGCGGCCAGCCTGAGCTGACCACCCAGCTGCTGCGTCCTCTCAAAAAGCTCAACCTCATGCCCCCTCAGTGCCGCTACCCGGGCAGCCTCCATACCTCCCGGACCACCGCCGATAACCATTACCTTCTTCTTCTGCGGGGCGGGCTGGATTTCACTGAATTCCGCCTCCCGTCCCGCAGCCACATTAATGGCACAATGTGCCGGGCACTCTAGAGCCACATGCAGGAGGCAGTAGTTACAGGAACAGCATTTCCGGATATCTTCGGTTTTGCCCTCTTTGGCCTTATTTGCCCAGTGTGGGTCGGCAAACAGAGCTCGGGCCAGGGAAATAAAATCAGCCTTGCCCGATTTTATCAAGTTCTCAGCGAATTCAGGTTCTCTAATTACACCCACGCACATAACGGGTATATCCACCGCGCTCTTCAGTACCTCGGCCAGGTGTGCCCGGGAGCCCTGGGGAAAGGACATGGGTTCAATGAGCTGCATAAATCCGCCGTTTATGTGCTCCCAGCCACCACCCCCCTGGTCAATAACGTCAGCACCCGCCTCCTGGCAGGCTTTGGCATAGAACTTAGCATCCTCAATTGTGATGGAACCCCACTCCATGGCATCCTCGCCAGCAAGCCGTACACTCACTGGGTAATCCTGACCCAGCTCTACCTTTATCCGCTTGATTATCTCAGTAACCAGCCTAACCCTGTTTTGAGGAGTTCCCCCATACATATCGGTACGCTGGTTAGCTCGGGGTGACAGAAAGGTATGCAGCAGATACCCGTTGCATGCGTGCACCTCTACCAGGTCATATCCAGCCAGCATCACCCGCCATGCTGCATCCACATATTCCCCGAGTAAGTCTTCAATCTCTTCCAGAGTGAGTGCATGGGGCGTAAAGGGCTTTGCTTCAGGTTCCAGCTTTCTCTGCAGTTCTGTATATGCTTCGGGAATTGCTGATGGGGCTACCGGCTCCTGCCCGTTCAAATCGCCCAGGGTGGTGTGTTTGCCGGGATGGTAGAGCTGAACCCCAATCTTAGCATCCCAAGAGTGGACTGATTCCACCAGCTGAGCGTGTCCGGATATATAGTGGTCATTAGTGATATTGAGCAGGCGCCATCGGCCACCATGGCGAGTATCAATGGAAGCGGGCTCCACCATTATCAAACCTACTCCTCCCTTAGCCCGCTCAGTATAATAGTCAATAACCTTCTGCGTAATGCCGCCAACGCTGTCATTGAGATGTGTTCCCATGGGTGCCATGACGATGCGGTTTTTTACCCTCAGCCTGCCGATTCTGCCTTCCTCAAATAGATGTGGAAAGTACTTGTTTCTGGCCATGTACTATATTACCCCCTGTTCATGTTTCTTCGCCTTTTACGCACCGACGATCATACCAGGCCCTCATACCTCTTATCCCTAGCCTTTATGGCCTCCTTCACCCCCAGGTCTCGCCTCGCCCTCAGGAAGTTGAACTCATCCTCCTCAAACCTGACATTGGTCGCCATGGTGTGTCCCAGATAGCCCTGAGAAAAGCTGGAGTTGAGTCCCAACGTATCATAGGCCACCTGCGCCATTGCCTTGCCAATGGCAATGCCGTCCCTGGGCAGCAGCGTGACCACCCTGGCCATCTTCTTCGTCTCTTCCTCCAGCTTGTCCAGCGGCACTGCTTTATTCACTATGCCCAGCCGCTCAGCCTCTTTACCATCAAAGGTTTTTCCAGTCAAGAGAAGCTCCCTGGTCTTTTTGGGCCCTATATGCATAATCTCTATCGGCAACACATACATGACACCGGCAAAAACCAGCCTCTGCTCTAAATGACCAATCTTGGCATCCTCAGCAGCCAGGGCTAGGTCACAGCATAGCACCGTGTAAAGACCACCGCCGATGCAGTGCCCGTGTACCTGGGCTATGGTTACCTTCGGACTGAGGTATATGCGACGAAGAGTGTCCGAGCGCCAGCGGTCATACTTCAGTCTTGCCCTCTGGCTGGGGCGCCTCGCCTTTTCTTCAGCCTTGCCGCTGCCGCCACCATATACATAGTAGACCCGCCCCAGGTCATAGCCTGAGGAAAAGCAGCGCCCGGCACCCTTAAATATCACCGCTTTAACGTCATCATCCTCCTCCGCCTGGGTAAGAGCAGCCAGGATATCTTCGGTCAATTCCACATCCATAGCGTTCAGCGTTTCCGGCTTATTCAGGGTAATAGTGGCTACAGCACCCTCTTCAAAGTTCTCCTTTTCATAGATAACCGTTTTGAACTCCACTTTCCATCTCCTTTAAATATGATCTCTCCTAGCGGCTAACCGCCAATGTTAAGAAGCTAAGCCCTCCAGCCTCTGTTGCAGGCGTTTGGTAAGCTCCTCCGTCAGCTTCTTGGCCTTGGCTCGCATTATCTTGTCCCCGAAGGTAGCCAGCCTGCCCACAATACTCACGTCCGAGGAATAGTCTATCTCCACCTCACCCGGGGAAATCTCCTTTAGCTCCACCGTTGTCTTATGTCTGAAGTGTCCGGCTTTTCCAACGTCATCACCCTCCCCGACAAATCTTATATGAGTCGGCGGCTCTATTTCGGTCAGGACAGCCTTGAACTTAAATCTAACGGAAATGGGCCCTACCTTCTGCTTAACCACACAGTCATAGGTCTTATCGTCAATGCGTTCTATCTTCTCCGCACCGGGAATACAGGAGAGCAGCGTCTGCGGGTCAAGTATTGAGTCCCACACCTTTTGGATGGGCGCCTTTAAGGTCAATTTCCCCTGTAGTAGCATCTTATCTCCTTTTGCTCTTATATTTTTGCAATTCTATTCCTCAGCAATGCCTGGGTTTAATATCCTCATCAGAGCCAGCTCACGGGGGCTGGGAGGTTCAATTCTTTTGAGGCTGGGCTGCGCCTTAAGTTCCCAGCCGCAATCCTCCTTTATCTTGCTCACTATCTGGCTCTGGTCTGAGCTTGTATTGGCAAAATACCCGGTAAGCGTTAATTCATCATCACCGCTTATCTTCTCGAAAATTCCCTTATTAGAGACCACTGTCCTCACATTCCTTCCCGAACATGTTACATATGGCACTTTCTCCACAAAACGCCTCTTGGACTGAGCAGCGACCACCAGCATCTCCTCAGCAGTGGCGGCATCGTTGGCACCGCCCGAGCCGGTCAGGTAGAAGGTGTCCGATAGCTTGGTGGAGTTAAGGTTGCCGTATTTATCGAGCTGTCCTGCTCCTACCACTGAAAGACAGCGATTATGTGCAAATACACCATAGGCGTGTACCACATCCGTTATCATCTTGCAGGTCCTCAAGTTGGTCAGGCTGGTAAGCTGCGGGTCGGCAGGGCGAGGTGACCATCCGAAAAGACCGGAGCCTATCATCAACTCCACCTCCACTCCAGCCTTCTTTAATTCATAGAAAGCAAGCCAAGCTGCAAACCCAGCCGTTCCCACTCCGCTCAAAATGACCTTGTACCCGTTCTCTAGAACCTTCTGCTTTATCACCCTTGATGCTGCAGCAATCATCGTTTCCGCTGCGCTATAATTGGATGCTTTCACCGTCTCTTCAGGCACCGCTAGCAGCTTATGTTCCCAGTCCACTCGGCTCTGCCCCTTAAGAAGAGAAAGACGCTCAGGGCCAAGCTTTCTGAGGTAATCCTCGTTGGTGGGACAGCCCACAATCCATTCCTTGAGCCAGCCATCCAGAGTCTCCACCTCCTTGGTTGCCTTTCGGTGCTCCTCCATAAACTCAATGTCTGCATCATAGCCAGCTATCTCTTGAGTAACATTGAACAAGGCCTGGGGATGAGAGCCGAATGGGGCTAGGGACACAGACTTTACAAAGTAACCTGGTATGGTGACCAGGGATGAATGCTTCCGGATGAATTCGGTGGATACCAATTTCTCCACACTGGCTATGACCCCGTTCCTGCTGGCAAATGCCCCCCACTCCCCTTCGCCCGACAGGATGGCCGGGGAGGTTATGATGTTGCCACTCCTGTCCGCCGCCAATCCATGAACGATGGCCATGTCTGGGTAAAGAGCCTTTGCCAGCCCTATCCTCTCGCCACTGCCAAAGGGGTCATCCATTTCAATGAAGGAATCCGCATTCTCCTCCGCCATGCTGCTGTGCATAATTGACCTAGTGGGGAGGAAGTCAATTTTGAGGGCTGCGGCCATAAGCCGCAAGGGCAGGGAATAGAGAGACCAGTTTTCTATCTCCAGAGCCTTCTGCTCATAGGCTCTTTGAATGACCAGGCTCCGCCCCTGTGTTGGGCTTTCCGAGCAGCGGGAGGTCACGAGCTTAGTTACCAGCCCGCGGTGGACGAGGTCCAGAGCCGTATCCCTAGCCCCTACCATGATAAGTGTGAGCCCGGGCTTGTCTCCCCAGAACTGTCTGATAATCTCGCGTATGGGCGCATAAGAGCCTTCACGTATGTAAAGGGCCATGCCAGGCTTCACATACTGGTGTATGGCCTCACTTAGTTCAACTACTTTGTCTATACCTTCGTCAGCTGCCAGTTCTATACTGGAAAGGTCACCAAACTTATTCACCATTCACGACTCCCTCAGTTTTCTAGCATGCCAGCTGTGCTCTACCCTTCAGAACCTTTCTGCCAGCCCAGTTTCCTCGAGCGCCCGCATAATATTCTCCCTGGTGATGGGTATATCACGGAACCTGATGCCCAAGGCATTATGGATTGCACTGGCTATGGCGGGAGCGGAGGGGGTAAGTACGCCCTCGCCTAAGCCCTTTGCCCCAAATGGGCCCTCCCGGTGCGGCGCCGGGGCGAAGTCAAACCTCGCATTGTCTATCAGAGGGTGCTCCATTATAGTGGGGATCTTATAGGAGACGAAGGTGGGGTTCATCACTATACCATCCTCCAACACCGTTTCCTCATAGAGGGTACTGCCTATGCCCATGCTCATCCCACCCTCCATCTGCTGCTCACACATCTTGGGATTGATGGGACGCCCCATATCAAAGACCCCAACGAACGTGACGATTTTTACCTCCCCGGTCTCTGTATTTACAGCCAGCTCTACGGCATGGGCACCATAGCAGAAATAGGCTACCACCCGCTCACCCTGTCCTGTTTCCATGTCCTCAGGGGTTATGGGACAGGAAAAGGTAGCCCGGCCTACTATCTCCGCCCCCTTCCCTACATAGCCACCGGAGCGGAAGAGCTCAGGCACATTGACGATAGCATCGGGTTTCCCTCTCTGATATATCCTGTTACCCTTCACCTCCAGTTCCTCTGCGGGCACCCCCAGCCTTTCAGATGCCAGTTCAGCGATTTGCCTTTTGGCATCCTGGCAGGCCATGAGGACTGCATTGCCGATGTAAAAGGTGAGCCGGCTGGAGGCAGTACCCCAGTCATACGGGGTGATGTCCGTATCGCCGCGGGTGATTTTGACCATATCCACTGGGAGTCCCATTTCCTCAGCAGCTATCTGGGCGGCAACAGTGTCACACCCCTGACCTATCTCACTGCCGCTATGGAACACATTGACAGCACCATCTTCCCTCACCTTCACCAGGGCACAGGAATCAGTCCCGGCGATGGTGTATTTGTTGCCCAGGGCTATCCCCTTCCCCTTCTTCCACGGGCCCGGCTCTTGCTCAGGCTTCTCATCCCATCTGATGAGTGAGGCCGCCTTGTCCAGGCATTCCTCAGCACCCACACTGTGTGCTATCTCTCCCTGCACATTTCTCTCGCCTTCATGGAGCACATTCTTTCTCCTCACCTCCGCCCGATCCATACCCAGCCTCTCAGCTATCTCATCCATCTGGCCCTCTACAGCCCAATTTGACTGAGAGCTACCTAGACCACGGAAGGAAGAGTTTGGCGGCCGATTGGTGTAGACGCCATAGGAGTCCAGCTTGAAGTTGGATATCCGATAAGTGCCCACCGCTCCAAAAGAGGCATTCTTGGTTATAAGGCCGGTGTAGGCAGAATAGGCCCCGGCATCAAGAATCATTTTTATTTCTCTAGCTACTATGGTACCGTTTTTTTTGACACCATCCCTAACGTAAACTACGAAGGGTATCCTGGCGGGAGAATCTATAAACACTTCCTCACGGTTCAATACCAGCTTCACCGGTCTTCCCGGAGTCTGCATCGCTACCAGAGAGGTCAGCGCCTCCTGCATCCAGGTAAGCCCGCCAAAACCACCACCCACATATGGGGTGATGAATCTCACCTTGGAGGGGGGTAATCCAAAGATATCGATGATGGTAGCCCTCTGCCTCCAAGCAGTCTGGGACTTGCTCCAGATAGTGAGGGTATCACCCAGGTCAAACAGGGCTATAACCGTTGGTGGTTCAATGTAGCAGTGCTGTATTCGGGCAGTAGTGTATTTGTTCTCCACTACCAAATCAGCTTCCTTGAAGCCCTGGTCGGTATCCCCACACCGAATTTTGTAATGGTTTATCACATTGGGCATATCGGGCTCAAGGCGGGGGCGGAGAAAGCCCGTTAGGGTAGTGTGGTACCTAGACAAGTCTGGGTGAACGATGACCAACGGCTCCTTGCTCATAGCCAGCTCAGAGTCAAATATAGCTGGTAACTCCTCATACTCCACATCGATGGCGTCAACTGCTTCCTCAGCAGCCTCTATGGTGGTAGCGGATACCGCTGCCACTGGCTCACCAACAAACCGAACCACCTCTTGTGCCAAGAGTGGCCGGTCGGCCAAGAAAACCCCCCAGCGCCTTGATGGGGCATCCTCGCCAGTTACTACCGCCTGAACACCGGGCACCTTCCAGGCGGCTGAGGTATCTATATTTACAATCTTGGCATGAGGATAGGGGCTGCGCAGAATTTTCATATGGAGCATGTTGGGCATTTCTATGTCACCGGTATATATCGCTTTACCGGTTGCCTTTTCCAAGGCATCCACCCTGGTAACGCTTGTGCTCACCACAGAAAACGGCGCTTCAAGCTCTTTGCTCTCTACCGAAACCTTCATTGTCATACTTTCTTCCCCTTACTGTAGGCCAGGACAGTCTTCACTATTTTCTTGTATCCGGTGCAGCGACACAGGTTGCCACGCAATCCTTCTCGGACCTGTTCCTCAGTAGGGTTGGAATTTTCATCTACCAGAGCTTTGGCGGCGAGTATCATCCCTGCTGTGCAGTAACCACACTGGATGGCAAAGTGGTCGATGAAGGCCTGCTGAAGAGGATGAAGCGCGCTATCCTTGCTCAGCCCCTCTATGGTAAGTATATCTCTGCCTTCTGTCTGGAGCGCCAACACCAGGCAGCTCTTTACCGCTCTACCATCAATGAGAACAGTACAGCTACCACAAAAACCGCTGTTGCAACCAGACTTGACCCCTTTGAGCTTTAATTCGTCCCGCAAAACCTCCTGCAGTGTCCTCCAAGCATCCACAAATATGGTTACCTTCTCCCCGTTGACTGTGAACTCCAAACGCTGCTTCATCTGGACCTACCTCCTTGAGCTAAGGCACGTTCTACTGCACGAGAGACTATCTCCTTGGTAAGCACATAGACTATCCGTTTCTTATATTCTGCTGACCCTTCCAGGTCGCTTGAAGGGTCAGCCTCTTCCGCAGCCGCTCTGGCTGCTTCGCCGAGGGGAAGGGCACCAAGGCTAGCTCCAGATAGTAACTTGCTGGCTTTCTCAGCCTTGATGGGTGTCGGACCTACTCCACCCAGTATGATACGAGTCTCTCTCACCTTCTCCTTCTCCAGTCTCACCATGGCCGCCACTGCACCAATGGGGTTATCCCCAGCCCTAATAGTCTCCTTGCGATATGCTGCCCCACTTGAATCAGGTGGATTGGGGATTTGCACCTCCACCAGAAGCTCGTCTGGTTCAAGCACGGTAGTAAGATAATCCTCAAAGAAGTCTTCAAGGTGTATCACCCTTTTCCCCCTTTGGCTCACCGCCTTGACCTTGGCACCCAAAGCAATGAGTGGAGGTGCCGGGTCACCCCCAGGGTCAGCATGTACTAGGTTGCCGACCAGTGTCCCCCAGTTCTTAATCTGCGCCTGAGCCAGCCAGCGCTCCATCTCCATCAGCACCGGGAAGTGCTTCCTTATTAATGGTGATGTCTCAACATCCCTATGAGTTGCCAGAGCCCCTATCCGTATCCCTTCTCCATTCCCAACGATGTAATCCAATTCAGAGACATACTTAAGGTCGATGATATAATCTGGCGCCATAATTCGCTGTTTGAGCATAGGGATGAGGCTCTGTCCGCCGGCTATTAATTTAGCCCCTTCTCCATGCTCCGTAAGCATACAACACACTTCCTCTACGCTGGTGGGGCGCAAATATGCAAAGGGCCTCATCACAAACCTCCTTTTTCCTAGCTACGATACATTATAGCCTGTACAAGATGAAGAAGCTACGCTCATCAATGACCTCTGTCTTTTCACATCCGGGAATGCAGTTACCTAGATTCTCCAGATTGACTATAAAATCCTATGATTTCTGAAGTGGTGCATTAACCGTAAATTTATCCTGAATAATCACAGCTTTCCCCTTGATTTCAGGATTTGCTCGAGTTCCTTTATCACAATATCTATCCTGTCCCACTCATCGATAGGTGAACGTCGCCGTAGATTCTCCAACAACTCAAAATTTAGAGATGCTGAGACAATTCCCTCTTCTGGACCACCCTCAGCGTAAATCTGGGACATCTTCCACCCCCTGCCAGCGATAGTGCTGTGCCCATAGAAGGATTTTGTCCTTTCTTTCCCGGTTAAATTAGCACTGGCGGTATAGACTATATTCTCCGTCCCCCGGGCGCAGGTCTGGTGGACAATAAAGTCATCCTTACCCGCTCCAGCAGGACTGGCAGCAGCGTTAAGGATGATTCTAGCTCCCTTCAGCATGAGCACTCTTGACAGCATGGGAAATGTCCAAAAATCATAGCATATCTGGACGCCGATGGTTCCCAAGTTGGTCTCAAAAACGGGAAGGCTGTCTCCAGGCGTGAAACATTGTGTCTCGGTTAGTGGTAATGCCATAAGGTGAATTTTACGATAGGCTCCAAGTATCCCTTCGGGGCCGATAACCGCTGCCGAAATATGCCTTATTTCCGGGTTCTCCGGGTTTTTCTCTGGCATCCCAAAAACCACATATATCCCTGTTTCCTTAGCAGTCTTGGCAATCTCCTCAGTGGAAGGACCAGGGATGGTCTCTGCCAGCTCACGGTGCATGTAACAGCCGCCTTCGGCGATATCCTCACTGCACTCATAGCCACTGAGGGCTAGTTCAGGGAAAAGCACTATGTCATTGCCCTGCTCAGCCGCTTGCTCAGTAAATCTCTTTATTTTTTTGAGATTGGCTTCCTTATCTCCCCATACCGTGGCAAAATTAACACAAGCTATGGAGACAACCTTTGGGTGTTCTTTTTGGGCCAATTTAACTCCCTCCTATGATTATTTACCGGTAAACTCAGGTACTCTCTTCTTTTTAAAAGCAGCTATTCCCACCTTATGGTCCGCTGTCTCTCGGCATATAGTTTGGGCCTGGTATTCGAGCGCTAGCACCGTAGCAATATCCGAATTCTGTGTAACGTTCAGAATCCTTTTTATCATCGCCATTGGCTTCGGCGCCCCTTTTGCCAGCCGCTTGGAATATTCCTTAACGAAATCTTGAAATTCCTCATCGGGGACCACTTTGTTCACCATCCCTATTCTCTCTGCTTCCACTGCCGATATTCGGTCTCCGGTAAGCATAAGCTCTTTTGCCTTGTAGATTCCCACTAACCTGGGCAAAAAATACATTCCTCCCCAGTCCGGAACAAGCCCTATTTTGACAAAGCTCT
The DNA here is from genome assembly GCA_964597725.1 of uncultured Dehalococcoidales bacterium. GTDB lineage: Bacteria > Chloroflexota > Dehalococcoidia > Dehalococcoidales > JAUVZE01 > CAZNEL01. The sequence continues at coordinate 24,313 of CAZQZA010000001.1, forward strand.
GAATAAAACTCGCCTTCTCCGAAGCAATAACAATATCTGCGGCCATTGCCAGGTTGCAGCCAGCACCAGCGGCGACACCATTAACCGCAGATATTACCGGTTTCTCCAGATTCATAATCTTAAGGACTATTGGATGAGACTTTATCATTCTTTCAGACTTGCCCATACTTCTCATATCACCACCAGAGCAAAAGGCTCTTCCCTTTCCAGTGATGGTTAGCACTCTGATATCAGCATCCGCCTCTATATCATCCAAAGCAGCTAGAAGCTCCCGCCTCATTGTATTGTCTATGGCATTAAGTACATCGGGCCTGTTTAGATATAGGGTAGCAACCTTTTTTTCTTTTTCTAAAATTACGGTTTCAAATGGCATCGAAAAGCCTCACCTCCCTCCGCTTTATTTTTGACGGTGTTATCTTTTTATATACTTTCCAAAGCCTTCCTTATTGAGAACTTTGCCATTTTCCATAATCACCTCTCCCCTGAGGACGGTTAACACCGGCCAGCCCTTTAGCGTCCATCCGTCCCAGAGAGAGAAGTCAGACAAGCCCTGAAGCATCTCCGGGTTCACCTTTTTCTCCAGGTCAAGGTCAACGATAGCGAAATCGGCATCACTACCAATCTCTATTGTTCCTTTCTTAGGATAAAGGCCAAATATCTTGGCTGTATTATAGGAAGCCAGTTCAGCCACCTCCTCCAGAGATAGGCGTCCTTTGTTTACCCCTTCGCTCAAAAGGAGTGGTAGCAATAAGGCAACCCCGGGGAAACCAGGAACAGCGCTCCAGATATCCTTTTTCTGTTCTTTCAAGAGGTGACAGTGGTCTGTACCTACTGTATCTATATCCCCATCGACTATCCCTTGCCAGAGGAAATCAATGTCCTCCTGAGTCCTCAATGGTGGGTTCACCTTGCCAAAAGGACCAATCGGAGAATCTTTGGTCTGAGTTAAATAATGAGTGCAGGTCTCAGCGTAAATCTCTACCGGACTTCGCTCTCTATGAAGCATTATCTCTCTTAGAGCAGCTTCACAGGTAACATGAACAATATAGGCTGGACAGTTAGTAATCTCAGCAAGATACAAAATACGACGAACACTTTCGGCTTCACAAAAGTCTGGCCTACCGTCAGTCCAGGCGGCAAGGTCCTGCCTGCCCTGTGCCTTTAACGGCGCAGTCAGCATGGTGAGAAGCTCCATACTTTCACAATGTACCATAACAATTACCCCGGGATACTGACTTAACTCAGCAAAAGTTCGATATAAGAACGCATCGTCAACATCGTTTGTTATCCCCAGGGCTTTACCCTCAGCACCTTTGTAAGCCATGGAATACTTGAAGGATTTAACTCCGTACTCCTCGATATATTTTTTATACTCCTTTGGCTCTGCTTGAGAGTTGGTGGATATCATGAGATGCACACCGAAATCAACGTGTGATCGCTCTTCGGCTTTGCCCATAATTTCCCAAAAGTCCTCATAGGGTGATGGCTGCTGTCCGTACTGACGATAGAAGTGAATGTTAGTGGTTACACCTCCGACTGCCGCTGAAGTTGTTTCCGTGCCGAAGGCCTCATAAAATGAACCATAAGGAGCCCCAGGATATCCAGGGTGGCTATGGGGGTCAATAATTCCGGGCAGGACATACTTTCCACTTATATCTACTTCCTTCTTGGCGGATACCTCTTCGGAAGGAGACAGGATTGCTACCACCTTTTCGCCCCTTATTCCTATGTTTCCTTCGATAATTCCGCGCTGAGGGATAACTAACTTCCCATTCTTGATAAGCAAATCAAATTGGCTCATAAGTTAATTCCTCCTTAATATAATATTATTTGTTACGCTTCAAACATAGCGCATCAAGCACTTTTGCTCCTTGGCCATCTTCAAAGACCACTACCGGGTTCAAATCGAGCTCTGAAACTGACTCGCCCCAGTCTGAAGCTAAGTTTGATACCTTCAATAGCAGGTCAATGATAGCCATGATATCAGCCTTAGGTTTACCTCGAACACCGGCTAGCACCTGATACCCTTTAATTTCTCGTACCATCTCTTCAGCATCTCGACGTGTTATTGGCAATAGACGCATAGAAACGTCCTTCAGAATCTCGACAAGAATTCCCCCAAGACCAAACATGAGTACCAGCCCAAATTGGGGGTCTCGAGAAACACCGATGATGACTTCAACACCTTCTTTAGCCATCTCTTGAACCAGAACCCCCTCAATCTTGGCTTTTGGTGCATAGTTTTGACAGTTAGCCAGTATCTCGGAGTAAGCCTTAATTAAGGCAGACTTACTGGTCAGATTTAGCCTGATGCCGCCGGCTTCACTCTTGTGAGTAATCTGTGGGGAGTTAACCTTGAGCGCTACCGGATAACCTATCTTCTCAGCAATTTGTGCCGCCTGGGTAGCGGAGGTTGCTACCTCTTCCCTTGTAATCGGGATTCCGTACAAAGCAAGGAGCAACTTCGCTTCGTGTTCGGTCATGGTTTGTTCGGATGTGCTGAAAATGGTCTCAGCTTTACGGCAGTCAATTGATACTGGAAGTGCCTCTTTGTCCCTAACCAGGAATCTCTCTCTCATCTGTGAGTAGGTAACCGCTGACTTCACTGCTTTGATGCACCGTTCAGGTGACTTGAATAGGGTTACCTTGCTTTCGTCGAGCAATCCAAACGCTGATTCCGATAGATTCCCTGCTGCCCACCAGCTGACGAATGGTTTATCAACTGTCTTTGCAGCGTCAATGATGTAAGTTGCTCTTGCCCTGGCTCGCTCCCCCGGTACCATAGATATGGCTACAGCGACGACATCAATGTTTTCATCTTGTGAAAAAAGCTGGATTACACCCTTAAACATTTCCGGCTGGCTGTATAGTTGGCCGGTCAGGTCCATCGGATTTCCTACGGTAGCGAACGATTCGACCTTTTGGGATAATTGTTCCCGGGTAAATTGAGACAGAGCGGGTAGACTTAGTCCGTTTTTGACAATCTTGTCGGCGAGGATGATAGCTCCTCCTCCAGTACCAGTGAGAATGCCCACCCGATTCCCCTTGGGTAGTTTGCTTTTTGAAAACAGCATAGCTGTCTCAATCAGGTCATCGTACTCCTCAACCCTGATTACTCCATATTGCTTGAATACCGCTGAATAGACAGCATCAGACCCAGTTAGGGAACCAGTATGGGTAGCGGCTACCCTTTTCCCACCTTCAGTCTCCCCTACCTTTAGTAGAACAATCGGCTTTCCCAGCTCTAAGGCTCGCTTTGCCACTTTGGCAAACTTTCTGGTATCTCTGATACCTTCTACGTATGCCATAATGACCTGCGTGTTGGGGTCGTCTACCAGGAATGCCATAAAATCGGTGAGGTCTAAATCTGCCTCATTGCCGGTCGAGATGAAGTAGCTGAACCCGATGTTCCTGCTCTGAGCCCGATTGACAATGGACCCCCCCAAGGCACCACTCTCGGAAACAAAACCTATGTTCCCGGGTACCAATCGGTCTGCTTCCAGGAATCCACTGAACGACATGGCGGTATCCTCAGCAAAATTAACGATGCCAATGCAGTTAGGCCCGCAAACTTTCATTTCACCTTGTTTTATTATTTGGCGAAGCTCTTCCTGTTTACATTTTCCTTCCTCGCCGGTTTCGGCAAAACCAGCGCTATAGATAATAGCTGTCTTTATCCCCCGCTGGGCGCATTCTCTGAGAGAGTCAGGGACTAGCTTTGCCGCCAGGGCTATTAGAGCTGTATCTATTCTTTCGGGCAGATTTCGGACATTAGGGTAGCACTGAATTCCAGCGATTTCCTCATATTTCGGGTTAACCGGATAGATTTTTCCCCGGTACCCGAATTTGAGGAGATACTTAAGCAACATCCCCCCAATTCGGCCAAAATCATCTGAGGCTCCGACAACAGCAATCGACTTTGGAGCAAGCAATGCGTTTAAGGTTTCGTTCATTATCTATCTTCCTAGTGCCCAGAAAGGGTTCTTAAAGCGGAATATTGCCATGCTTTTTAGGGTATTTAAGCTCTGTCTTTCTTCCCATCATGTTCAACGCTTTGATTAGCATGGGGCGAGTGTCCCTGGGGTCGATAATCTCTTCGATTCGCATCAGACCAGCAGCATGATAGGGCTGCTTTCCCCATTGGCTACGGTATTCCTCTAACCTTTTCTTCTTCAACTCTTCAGGATTCTCGGCAGCGGCTATCTCTTTCCCATAAAGAATGTTCACCGCCCCCGAACCACCCATCAGTGCTACCTCAGCAGTGGGCCAGGCAAGTGCCAGGTCACAGCCCATAGGCTCATAGCACATCGCCGCACTGGCTCCTCCATATGATTTTCTAATATAGACGGTTATCTTGGGTACTGTCGACTCGGCTATTGCATACAGAACCTTGGCTCCGTGCCGTATAATTCCTTGATGCTCCTGTTCCTTCCCCGGCAAGTAAGCTGGTGTGTCAACCATGAATATCAGCGGAATGCTAAAGGCATCGCAGAATCGAATAAAGCGCGCCTCTTTGTCGGAACTATTGATATCCAATGCCCCTGCCAGGTACAGGGGATTGTTAGCCACTATCCCCACCGCATTTCCACCAAGCCGGGCAAAACCAACAATTATGTTCTTAGCGTACTCAGCCTTAATCTCGAAGAAATCGCCGTTGTCCACAACCCGGCTGATAACCTTGTGCATGTCAAAAGGCTTCGCCGGATTCGTAGGTACAATATCCAGAAGGTCTTCTTCCCTGCGGTTAACATCATCTCCAGTGTCTTGGTAAGGAGGCTTTTCGGTGCAATTCTGGGGCAGAAAACCTAGCAGTTTCCTTGTCTTTCTCAGGCAGTCCTCGTCGTTATCGGTCAGTAAATCACAACAGCCGCTCACCGTGGCATGAATTTTAGCTCCGCCAAGTTCTTGGTCAGTAATATCCTCTGAAGTGGCAGATTTTAGCAGTGTAGGAGAAGCAATGTACATATAACTGGTATCCTTGACCATAAAAAGCATGTCATGCAGCATGGGCGAATAGGAAGCACCAGCAGCACAGGGGCCCATCATCAGGGCAATCTGTGGGATAACGCCGGAAGAGTTAGTGTGATAATAAAACATAGTGGCGTAACTATCGTTGGGATCAGCAGTGACATAATCCTGGACTCTTACACCACCTGAATCTATCATGCCAATTACCGGCACCTGCATCTTAAGTGCTCTTTTTAGGAGCCTGATGATTTTTTTGGCGTGAGTTGAGCCTAGTGTCCCGGCCAGTACGGTGAAATCCTGGGCATAGATGCAGACTGGTCGTCTATCTATTTCGCCGTACCCGGTAATTACTCCATCCCCTGGGAATTCACGTTGGTCAATATCGAAGCCAGTTTTCCGGGATAATGCCCACAGGTCAAATTCGACAAATGAGCCTGTGTCCAGGAGCTTACCAATCCTCTCTCGGGCGGTTAACTTACCTTGAGCGTGTTGCTTCTCAATTGCCGGTAAGCCCCCACCCTGTGTCAAACGCGCTCGCTTCTTTTCTAGCTCTTCAAGCCGACTACGCATGTCATCTTCCATTTTCCCCTCCAAAAAACTCTCCTGCTGACCTGTTCCTAGACCGCTGAGTTCCGATTAGTAGATTAGACAGCACTTAGATTTTTGCCTGTCTGAATCGATTCAGCAGCTTTCTTGATGGCATCGACTATCTTCACATAGCCGGTGCAACGGCAGAGGTTGCCTCCTATTGCCCGTTTAATCTCCTCCTCGGTAGGGTTAGGGTTCTCATCCAGTAAGGCCTTGGCTGACATTATCATCCCTGGAGTACAATAACCGCACTGGATAGCTCCATACTGGATAAAGGCTTCTTGAACAGGGTGTAACTGTCCTTTGTTAGCTAAGCCCTCAATGGTCAGCACTTCCCTGTCATCGGCCTCCACGGCTAGTACAAGACAAGAGTTAACCGTTTTTCCGTCCATGATGATGGTGCATGCCCCACAATCGCCACGGTTGCACCCTTTCTTGGCTCCGGTTAGACTGAGTTTGTCACGCAGAACATCCAGCAGTGATTCGCGTGGCTCCACAGCAACTGTGTAAGACTCCCCGTTCACAGTTAGCCTAATATTATGCTTCACCTTCACTCCCTCCAGACTTTAGCTTCTCCAGTGCCTGGACGATACTCTGGTTTACCAGTACTTCGATGATTTGCTTCCTATACCATAAGGAAGCTCTGACATCGGTTATCGGGGCTGCTTCCTCAGAGGCCACCTTAGCTGCTTCCTTGATAAAGAAATCACTTATCTTGTTTCCCCTGAGTACTGCTTCTGCTCTCTTTGCTCTAAGCGGCGTTGGCGCAACTGCTCCCAGCACCATTCTGATATCTGTGCAGTTAGCAAGAGCTGAGTCCATAGTTAATGTGGAAGCAACACCCACTAGGGCTAGGTCCGTAGCTTTGCGTCGGCTGAATTTCAAATAGATTCCCTCCGAATGAGCTCTCATGTTGGGCACCCTTACTTCTTTTAAAATCTGGCCTTTACCCAGAACGGTCTCACCTGGGCCGGTAAAGAACTCTTCCAGTGGCAACAGACTCTCACCATCCGGTCCAGCCAGTGTTACTGATGCACCTAGGCCAAGCAAGGAGGGCGCCATATCGGCAGAGGGTGCAGCATTGCATAGATTTCCCCCCACGGTTGCTTTATTGCGTACCTGTACTGAGCCTAATGTCCCCGCCGCCTGGCTCAGTATGCTGAACTTCTCCTGTATAAGCTTGGATTTCTCGATGTCACATATATTGACCAGTGCCCCTATTCTAAGCCCTTCAGCCTCACTATAATCAATACCACTCAAATCGGTAATGTGTTTTAGGTCAATGAGCACTGCTGGCTGCAACACCCGGTCCCGCATCTTCACCAGCAAGTCCGTGCCTCCGGCTAATATTGCGGCTTTCCCATCATGCTGAACAAGCAAGCTAACCGCTTCTTCTAGCTTTTCTGGTACCACATATTCAAAGCTTTTCATCTATTCTCTCCCCTTTCTTTAAGCGCTTTTAGTATCTTTTCAGAGGTTATGGGGAGTTCTGTGAACCTGATTCCGATGGCATCATAGATAGCATTAGCCACAGCAGGTGCTGTAGGAATCAGGACAGCTTCACCAATACCTTTGGCGCCAAAGGGGCCGTTTGGCTCGTTAGATTCGACAATGATTGAGGATATTGGCGGGATGTCCATTGCGGTTAGAATGGTATAGTCAGTAAGGTTTGGATTCATAATCTTCCCATCAGGCTGCAACTTCACTTCCTCGATGAGTGCTAAGCCTATTCCTTGGACCACTCCGCCCTCGATCTGTCCCTCGCAGCACATGGGATTGATAGCCTTACCTGCATCATGAGCGGCAATAAATCTAAGAATATTTACCTTACCCGTTTCTCGGTCGACCTCGACTTCAACTACTTGGGCGGCAAAGGCAAGGCATGGAACAGGCAAGGCATACCAGGTGATTGGGTCAAAATCCTTTGTTTGAGGAGGTTCATTAAAGTAGCCAACCCCCACAATAGGCGCATTCTTTTTGAGATAACTGCTGGCAGCTACCTGTGCCAAGTCTATTGAGGAACTTGGGCTCTTCTTTACTAAAACCTTCCCGTCTCTCAACTCTAGCTCGCTAATATCAGCATCAAGCATTCCTGAGGCGAGTCCCAGTATCTTGGACCTCGCATCCTTTGCTGCTCTCAAAACAGCATTCCCGGCACACAGGGTAACTCGGGAGCCGTAAGTGCCTGCACAGGGAGGAGTTATACTAGTATCTGTTCCCACCAATCTTATCTGGTCAATGGAGACCCCAAGGGCTTCGGCAGCAATTTGAGACAATATAGTATCAGAGCCCTGCCCGATATCAGATGCTCCCATAGCCAGTGTAAATGCCCCGCTCCAATCTAAGGTAATTGAAGCTCCGGAGTAGTTGACCCCGCTTCCCATACTGGCGCCACCGGTGTAAATCATGCAGGCCATCCCCACACCGCGGGAGCTATGTTTACTTGTTTCCTTCCTAGTTTTCTCCCATTGGATTGCCTCCGAAGACTTCTCAATGCATTCCTTGAGTCCACAACTTGTTATCCGCATCAAATTAGCTGTCATGTCTCCGGTCTGGTTGGCGTTCTTTAACCTCAACTCCTTGGGGTCCATTCTCAATTCACTGGCAATCTTGTCTATCATGCTCTCGTGGGCAAAGGTAACCTGAACATCTCCAAAACCGCGCATGGCGCCGCCATAGTTTTTATTGGTGTAGACCAGACGGCCATCAAACTTGACATTGGGAAAGCGGTACAAAGCGCAGAACCAGGTACAGGCATAGGAGAGAACGGCAGGGCCATAACTGTTATAAGCGCCGTTATCCATCACCACATAGGCCTCTTTTGCCAGTAGCGTACCGTCTTTCTTTGCCCCCATCTTGACCTTGATGATGAAGGGGTGTCGGCACCTTGTGCCGTAAAATTCATCTTGTCTAGAAAGGGATATCTTGACTGGTCTGCCCGTCGCCTGTGCTAGGAAGACAGTTATGGGTTCAACAGTCTCCATTTTACAGGACCTACCAAACCCACCGCCCATGTATGGCTTGATTACCCGGATATTCTTTAGGGGCAGGTTACAAGCGTGTGATATCCTTTGCCTCATGTCGTGAGGTACCTGCGTGGTGGACCACAGGGTAAGCCGCCCTGATGAGTCGAAGGTGGCTATAGTAGTCTGGGTCTCCAAACAGGTATGGGCTTGAGTTTGGGTGGTGAAACGTTCCTCAAGAATGTAATCACTTTCGGCAAAGCCTTTTTGGACATCCCCGATTTCAATGAATGCATGTCTGGCAATATTACTTTCCAGGTGCTCGTGGATTCTAGGGGCATCTGGTTGTATTGCTTTCTCTGGATCGAAGACTGTAGGAAGAGGCTCGTAATCAACCTTGATTAACTCTAGTGCTTCCTCGGCAGTATCTTCGTCTATGGCAGCCACCGCTGCCACTTCATCTCCAACGAAGCGGATTTTTCCCGCTGCTAGGGGCAGCTTATCGGCTAATTGAGGAATGACACTGAATTTGATTTTTGGTGTATCGTCAGCGGTAATAACGGCTTTGACACCAGGCAACCTTCTAGCGCGAGTTACATCAATATTGGTAATTCGAGCATGAGGTAGCGGGCTTCTCAAAATCTTGCCAACCAGCATGCCCGGCAATCGCATATCCGTAGTATAAATAGCTGCTCCCGTGACCTTTTCTCTGGCATCCACTCGAGCCACCCTCTCACCGACTACAGAGCCTGAGCCATTAAACTCAGTGGCAACAGCATTATCCATGATGCCTGCCTCCTTCTTGATTAGGATTTCACTCGCTGACTGATACCTCTCAGGACAAACATCTCACAAGACCATCATATACGATATATTTCTCATAAGATAACATCATCAGTGATATATGTCAATGCCTTTACCAAGGTTGTGTTAAAAAATTTAAAAGTGAACTATAGAGGATACATTCCTCCGCTAAGGAGGGATGTATAGAGCAGCTAGATAAGCATTTCACTTGAAGGATAGCAGTTACTGAGGAAGTGGCCTATCCATCCCTTCGTGGTCATAGCCACACTGTGTCGTTCTGGGTAGCATGTGAAAGAGAGGTTCTTTCTCCACCGAGTCGATTTGAATAGCACAGGGGGCCATACTCACAATGAAGCCGAGTAGCGCCATACTCCAAGTGCTGTCATTGACAGTACGCTGGCTCAAGGCCTGATAAAAGTGAAAAGGAAGCTCCCTTCCTAATGTAACCAAGATGCCAAGCAAGTATATGAATGCCCCTGCCGAAATCCAGAGATAAGAGCCAAACCCCGGAGTTTGAAGAAAGTCGGCAAGGAGCATACCCGAAAATCCAGCCACAAGTCCCAGCAAGACATAGGCAAATAGACGGAAAAAGGAGAATATCAAAGTCGCTTTTAGTCCCTCCCTTCACCTCTCTCTCGTTCCAGCTACATATAGGGCTAACATTGGCACGCAGGAGATTGCACACTGACTAGCACCCACGACCAGCCCGGCTATAAACAGCTCCATAGCAACGTTCGTCTGATGGCTCACAATTTTACTATGTAGAATACACCCTTAATTATAACTCCAAAAAGCACCCGCCACTAAATTTGTTTCTATTGTTTCGCATGAGTCTTTGTGAGGGATTGGAGAAAACTGACCTGTCTCATATTGTGCAGCAGTGTGGGACTATCACCACCGGTATCGAACAAAATAGACTTTTGGAGAAGCCTCGTCAGATAAGAGAAACCCCAAGCTGCGCGTAGTCGATTATCAAGCTCATTATTATCATAGGCAATAATGAGCTCATCTGACCTTGATTCAGGTACTGATTGAGGAGGGAATATAGTAGGCGCTTTTACCAAGAGAACCACTTTCCACAGCGAACAGGATAACCTTCACTTCGTCATTTAGTTTACTATTCAAAGTAACCCCAAAGATCACCTCAGCTATTGTATCCACTCTTTTCTTAATCGTATCCACTGCGTCATTAACTTCTTTGAGAAGTAGGTCTGATGGTCCGGTTATATTAAATAGTACCTTTGTCGCTACCTTAAGCACCGATGCATCAATCAGGGAATTACTGAGAGCAGCCTGACAGGCATCAATAGCTTTATCTTTACCAGTACCACTGCCGGTAGAAATCAAGACTGGACCCTTCTGGTGCATAATAGTTCTAATATCGCTATAACTGATATCGATCTCACCGGTGGTTTGTATAAGCTCAGTGATACCTTGTATGGTATTCTAGCTACAAAACAGGGTTTTGACAACTGACACAAAAGTTCTAGTCTGAACGTAACACCACTGTTAAGGATACCTATCCTAGAATTAGGAAACCGCTGCTCTATCCACCTGAGCTACAGGGACAGCCCATCAAGAACTAAGTATACGCTGTGCGGACATGTAGGTCAAGCACACCAGAGGGCGATTACATTTCTAGGGAGCGTTGCATATTACCCGCTGTTGCGGGTAATATTAAGCAATAGGTCAAGGCGCTTCTATTAACAGAGCCTTTCCCTCTAAAGACTCAGCTTGAGAGATATGCAGGAATATACTTTGCCGGATAATGATTATGGATAAAAAACACCCCAGGATATTCTACGGCTGGTGGGTTGTTGGCGCCTGTTTTTTAATTGCGCTATATGTGAGTGGGATTATCTTCTATGGGTTCACGGCTATCTTTGAGCCGATAGCAGATGAGTTTGGCTGGAGCTACACCCAGATTTCACTGGCCGCTTCGCTACGTGGCTTGGAGATAGGCCTTCTTGCCCCCCTCCTAGGATTACTGGTTGACCGCTGGGGGCCAAGAAGGCTGATATTCAGCGGGTCAATCATTATTGGTCTGGGTCTAATACTGCTGAGCCGTACCACCTCCCTTGGCATGTTCTATGGCGCCTTTATCCTAGTGACTATAGGCGTGAGTACCTGTAGCGGCACAGTATTGATGACAGCGGTGGCCAACTGGTTCCGTAGAAAAGTGGGGCTGGCTACTGGCATTATGACTTGCGGTTGGGGATTTAGCGGCCTCCTAGTTCCCCTGGTAGTCAGACTTATCGACATATTTGAGTGGCGAATGACGATGGTTATCCTCGGCCTCGGTGTCGTGGTCATAGGGATGCCCCTCTCGCTCCTGGTTCGGCACAAGCCGGAACAATATGGCTACCAGCCGGATGGTGAGATGAACAGTAGTACCATTCCCGACGAAGGTCTGACCCCAGCCCCAACTGCCGAGGTGGGTATCGGAGCTAAACAGGCCCTAAAGAGCAGTACCTTCTGGCACATAGTGCTGGCACTAACGTGTTACTCACTGATACTGAATGCCGTGGTTACCCATGTAATGCCTTATCTCAATAGCGTTGGCATCACCAGGATAATGTCCGGCCTGGTGGCCAGCGCTATCCCGCTGTTGAGTATTAGCGGGCGTCTTGGTTTTGGCTGGCTTGGAGACAAATTTGATAAGAGGTGGGTAGCAGCCGGCGCTTTCGCCGCAATGGGCCTAGGTTCACTCTGTTTCGGCTATGCTTCCAGTGACGGAACCTGGCTACTGGTGCCTTTCCTCGTTCTTTTTGGGATTGGCTACGGGGGCAACAGTACCATGAGAGCGACTCTTTTACAAGAATACTTTGGCAGAAGCAAGTTCGGCACCATCTTTGGTTTTGCCATGGGCATAATGATGTTGGGACAGGCGATAGGTGCGCCTCTGGCTGGCTGGGTATTTGATACTTGGGGTAGTTATCAAGGTATTTGGTTGGTGTTTGCTGGCTTGGCGGTTATCGCTCTAGCCCTCGTTGCCACCACACCCAGACTTCACTCCAGTCCAATGGAAGGTCAATTTGAAGGTACTACACCAATCGATTGAAAACTAGTCCTGCCGGTAGTTTAGGGTAAAAATAGGTTGCTTTCCTGGGCATCCGGTCATCAGCATCGGCAATGGCTTTGATTTCCTCTGCCCTAACCGGACTTAATAGAAAGGCTAGTTGATATTCCTGGTCTAATACCCTGTTTACCGCGTCCTGTCTATCATGGCAATAGCCAAGGATTGCCTCTTCCCGCTCACTCCTCAGTCCTAGGAGCTCCTCCAGTATGATATGGTCAAGGATACTAACATCCAACCTCTTGTATAGCTCAGAATGAAAGTGTGGCATCATTTGGCTAGTAATAGTGAAGTCATGCAACTTTAGCACAATAAGGTATTCGGCTGCCAGGCCAAAGACGACCAGGCTAACCTGGTTTGACCCTTTCACCTTTGTATCAGCTAGTAGACCATCGGCCTGCTGCCATGTACCAGGCATCTTTAGTGGCAACTTCTCTATTTCAAAGAATGACCTCAGCTTAGCCATCAACTCGCTCATAGTTGATTCTGACAGACCACGAATCAGTCGGTGAGGAGGTAGGATGACCAGCCCAGGGTCAAAGAAATCTACCAGTGTCATCATCACAAAATTAAACGCTTCATCTCCTGATGATGGTGAGGAGCAGGCACGCCTCTCACGCTGGTAGTTGAGAGCACTCTCGTAGCGATGATGCCCATCGGCGATGTAGAGTGGCTGATGAGCTAGACTACTAGCTATCTGTTCGATAACCCCAGGCTCGGTGATAGCCCAAACATTATGACCTTCTCCATTGGCATGACTTAAGCTAATTATCGGCTGGTTTGACTTCTGTGCTGCTAGCAATGAAGAGACCTGCTGCCTCTGGTCTTCATATAGCACCAAGATTGGGCTGGTGTTAGCTTGGAGTGCCCACAGTAGGTTTAGGCGGTCACCCTTAGGCTTAACTAGCGTGCCCTCATGAGGACGAATAACCTTCTTATCCCATTCCTCCAGCCTAACACGGCAGGTTATACCCCGGCGTCTGTATTCCTTTCCCTGGTAGGTAAAATAGTGGTCATGGAGGTAGATTGCTGGTACCTCATCAACCTTAAGGATACCTTGCTCTAGCCACTGCTCCAGCGTAGTTGCCGAACGAGAATATTTGTTGACCGTCGCCGTGTCTGTGGGCAACTCCCGACCATACTCCAGTCGAATAAAGTTATACTGGCTTCGGTGGTAAAACTCTTGCTGCATTTGTGGGGGGATAATATCGTATGGGGGGCAGATAACCGCAGTTAAGTCACTAATTATCTGTTGATTATACCGCACTCCGTGAAAGGGATAAATCTCAGCCACGCTTACTTGAACCTCGGCTAACTAGGCCTATAGGAAAGTGGTTTGTCAATGACCTTAGTTTACCCTATGCTCTAGGCAAAGCGCAAGTTCAGCTAAAAGATACCCTTTTTACCAAATAACCAAAATGTCCATTATGGTGTCATCATGAGAAGGTTCCTCGTAATAGTAACCTGGTTTGG
>CAZQZA010000002.1:0-30403 GCA_964597725.1 uncultured Dehalococcoidales bacterium
TTATCACGGCAATACCGTGGGTAGCCATTTGTTACTATCATTTCGTCAGGGCTTATAATAACAAGCCTGGCGGTATAGGGCTATATATCGGTTATGCGTTTGTGCTAGCTATTCTGGTACTTTGTCTTGGTGGTTATGTAGTTAAAAGTGCCCATATGGTTAATGGATTTCTGTACCATGACATTGCACCTTGGGACTATGTTATAGCTGCTGTCCTCGTTCCCTTTCTCGCTCTCACAATTTTGATGCTAGTGCGGAGATACCGTAGTTCAACAGACCCCATTGACCGCAATAGGACAATATACTTAGTTACAGGTTGGTGCGTATTACTAGTTATCAGTTATATTACTCCCTTTACAACAGCTCTAAAGGGCTTACCCACAGACCATATTGGTAACTTGGCTAATGCGCTAATAATTGCTTATGCTATTTCCCGGCTCCACCTTCTTAATATCAAGTTCGTGGCACGAAGAGGGCTGACCTACGTTGCCTTAATTGGCTCCCTCATTGGTGTGTATGTAGGTATAGTATTACTGGGGCACAGGCTCTTCCCTGACCAGCCGCTTTACAGTGTTTTATTACTTGCTTCTGGTTTAGCTCTCTTGCTGGCTTTAATGGCTCGCCCACTAAGGCATACCATCCAGGAAGGCGTAGACCGCCTCTTTTACCGGGGAACCTATGATTACCGACAAACACTGCTCAGCTTCAGCAGTAAAATGGGTGGCATCCTTAACCTTGATGAGCTGGCTAAAGAGATGTTGCCGGCGATGGCCAAAGCCCTAAACATCAGCCAGTCTAGCCTGTTGCTTCAGGATATTGGTAGCGGTGATTTTACCGTTCATTTCATGTATCCCAAAGGTAAAAGTGAGCCGGGTGACGGGCTTAGATTCAGCATTGGTACCCCTATTTTGGCCTGGCTGGAAAAAGAAACTAGCCCTCTTAACATAAAGCAAATTGATAGTATCCCAGAATTTAAGGGATTGTGGCAGATAGAAAGGGAAAAATTAACTACTTCCGATTTGGAATTCCTATGTCCCATTAAAAGCCGGGGGAAGCTAATTGGCATTCTCGCTCTGGGTAGCAAGTTGTCAAACGGCCTTTACTCCCACGAGGATATAGGGCTAGTGATAAGCCTGGCTGGCCAAGCTAGCATCATAATTGAAAATGCTCAGCTTTATGCCCAGGCTACTTTAAGGGCAAATACTGATGGACTAACCGGGTTATATAACCACCGTCAGTTCCATGAGCGGCTGGAGCAAGAGATTGCCCGAGGTTCACGCTTTGGTGCTGTGTTTTCGGTAATAATGTTAGACATAGACCTCTTCAAGGTGTACAACGATATCTATGGGCATTTGGCGGGCGACCAGATTCTGCGAAAAATGGGCGAGCTTATTAGGAGCTCAGTACGCAAGCTGGATATCCCCTTTCGCTACGGTGGAGAGGAGTTCACGGTCATTCTGCCTGAGGCACGGCTGGATAACGCTTATAAAATAGCCGAGCGTATTCGTAGAGCAATAGAGTTAGAAGCGAGCTCTAAGACAATGCCGGTGACGGTTAGCCTTGGTATCGCCAGCTGGCCATCCGATGGCGTAACGAAGGAGGAAGTCATTGGCTGTGCTGATGCGGCATTGTACCGGGCTAAACAAACCGGAAGAAACCGGACATGCTTATCTTCAGATATAGTAAAGCCAGGAACGCCCATGATAGGTGAAGAACTTGAAGTGCGGCGGGGAGCTTTAAATATAATCTATGCTCTGGCCGCCACCGTTGATGCCAAGGACCACTACACCTATGGCCACTCCAAGAAAGTCAGCGAGTATGCGGTAGCCCTGTCTGAGGCGCTTGGTCTGCCGGAAGATAGGATTACTACCATCCGGGCAGCTGCCCTACTACATGATATCGGTAAAATCGGTGTCCCTGACTCTATACTTAACAAAGAAGGAACCTTGACTGAGGAGGAGTGGGAACAAATCAAAGCTCACCCCCAGGATGGTGTAGAGATACTTAGGCATGTCATCAACCTAGTCAACTGCCTCCCGGCTATCTTGCATCATCACGAGCGCTATGATGGTAATGGTTACCCTTCTGGCTTAAAAGGTGAGGACATTCCTTCGGAGGCTCGTATTCTGGCTATAGCCGATGCTTATGACGCTATTAGTTCGCTACGACCTTACCGCCAGCGGCTATCACCACAGCAAACTCTTGATGAGCTAAGACGCTGTGCCGGAACCCAATTTGACCCTGAGCTAGTAGATGTCTTTTGTAAGATGATGCAGCCAACTCTGCTCAAAGAGTTGGAGATGAGGTAGCCAATTTAGCCTCGAGCGACACCGATAAGGTCGGTTAGACTCGCTACCCCTTCTTTTTCCATAAACTGCGCTATTCCCTCTAGGATATCAAGTGGCGCCCGAGGGTTGGCAAAGCTAGCTGTGCCCACCTGAATAGCACTGGCTCCAGCCATGATGAACTCTATGGCATCGCTGGCAGTAGTGATGCCGCCACAACCAACGACCGGCACTTCTACTGCTCCAGCTACTTCATATACCATATGCAATGCCACCGGTTTTATGGCTGGTCCGGAAAGGCCTCCACTTATGTTGCCCAGTAGCGGTCGACGTTTGGCTATATCTATAGTCATGCCCTTTAGGGTATTGATTAGAGATATGGCATCGGCTCCAGCCCCAGCCACAGCTATGGCTACCTCAGCTATCTTAGTGGTGTTTGGGGTTAACTTGACCAATAGCGGGAGGGAGGTAGCTGCTTTGACGGCGGTTGTTACCTCAGCCGCTGACTTAGGGTTGGCACCAAACTCAGCCCCGCCAGCTTTAACATTAGGGCAACTGATATTTACTTCAATGGCACCAATTCCAGCTACCCCATCTAGTTGACTGGCTAGCTGCGCGTAATCGTCAATAGTTTCGCCGGCAATATTAACGATGACCGGCACGCGCCAGCTTGCCCAGAGTGGTGCTTTTTCCTCGATTAAGGCTTTAACCCCGATGTTCTGCAACCCAATTGAGTTGAGTAATCCGGAGGCGGTTTCGGCTAGTCTTGGCTGTAGGTTTCCTTCTCTTGGCTTAAGGGTGGTTCCTTTGCACACAATAGCCCCCAGCCGTTGAATATCAAAGAGGTGGCTATACTCGGTACCGTAGCCAAAGGTACCGGAAGCGGTCATCACCGGGTTAGCCAATAATAAGCCCTTTTGGTGTTTAGGAGCTAATTGGACTGAAAGGTTCATTGTTTACTCCTTATGGTAGCTCCAGAACGGTGCCAGTGTTATTAAAGAAGAACTTGTCGCCAAATTCTTGGGCTAACAGTGCTGCTGCTGGCAAGCCAGTGCAGTGACACAAACCTAACCTTTGAACACCCAGTTCCTTGAGAGCGGCCACTGTCAGCCAAATTCGCTCTTCAGAAGCGCTAATCAGGTGAGAGCCACCCACAACAGTGTGTATTTCTTTTCTGCCAGTAAGCCGCTGGGCATGGTATAGAGTATTGATGGTGCCACGGTGAGCACAGCCTAAAACGACGACCAATCCCAACTCGGTATTTATAACGATTGCCAGGTCATCGGCGAGCTTGTCCGGTTTCAAGATACCAATCTCTTTTACCCACAGATGAGAGTCTATCGCCTCGTAATCGGTTGTCATGGGGACTTCGCCGGTAGTCATTATATTATCAGTTATTTTTACCGGTTTTGTTGTCAGGTTGAATCTAGCCCCTAGGCTTTCCAACTCTTCGCGCTGGAATGGTATACCAATATACATATCGGCTTCCCCCTGGCAGTGACTGTATTTAGACGCCCATATGTCAGGGTGGGCTACTACCTCTACCTCCTTCTTCATCCTGCTTAGCACTTGCCGTAGACCTCCAGTGTGGTCGTAGTGACCATGGCTTAAGGCAATCTTATCAACTTTGCTGAGGTCAGCGCCTAGCGCATCAGCATTATGGCAAACCGAGATACTTGTCCCAGTGTCAAACAAGATTTTCGTATCGTCAGCTTCTATTAGAATGCTTAACCCCCATTCAGCCAGAAATTCACCCATACCAGCTGTATTTTCGCTTAAGGTAGTGATACGTAGTTTCATTATTAATCTCCTCTTCTTTCAATGATTACCGACTAGAGCTTTTACTTAGTACTGCCTTGACCTTATCTTCCATGGTTGCCGGCGTATCACGGCGGTCATCAATGGTCATAGTAGTAGCTACTCGTTTGGCTCCCATAGTAAAGGGTACCTCATGCATTTTCTGTGCCAGTTCGAAAACCTGCTTCAAGGGCCCTTGAATGATTGTCCCCATAGCAGTTAGCTGGTAACTTATGTCTTGAGCTTGCTTAACAATATCAAGGCAAGCGGCGATGTAGTGGCTTAGACTGGTAGTCGCCGTACCCAGGGGGACAACGTGTATTTCGGCAATAACCTGCTCTTTCACTTTGGCTACCTCCACTCTGGTATTTATAATTGATTTACTGCTCTCCCGTATACTATCATAGCTTAAATGGGTAGGTTTTGACTATATGCGCTTGGTAGGTATTGACTAAATAAGGTAAATAGGATACACTAGAGAAGATATGATAAACTTTGGTGCTTCGGGATTTGGCTATACACCACATCTCAATGAGTGGCTACCTGGGATTCAAAACCCGGATAGTGTGATTGAGAAGACCTTCATCTTTGCCAGTAGCCACTGGCGAAGGCAGCAGTCGGCACAACTTGCCAATTGCAAATGATAACGGACTAATTTGTCCCACCTGCGATTGCTCTCTTAAGTAACAAAAGTATAGTAGCTTACACGTAGCAGCACTGATAGGAAGAAATCGATTTCAAGTTTGACAGTGGGAGGAGGGAGGAGAAAATGACTATAGGCTTCAATCTACTTCGTTCTCGTTTGGAACACGAGCAGAAGCGTTTAACTGAGGAGTTAGAACAGTTAAAGGCTGGTACGCGCCCTGCAGATGAGAGGCGGGAGGGTAGTCCTTTCGGTAAGAGGGAGGAAGAGGCTACTGAGAGCTTTGAGTTGGAGAAGCGGCTAGCTTTAGAGAAGCGAATAAAGGAACAGCTGGCAGAAATAGAGCATACTTTAAATAAGTTTGACAAGGGAACCTATGGCTTGTGTGATAATTGTGGTCAACCTATAGACCCCGCTCGATTAGAGGCACTCCCACAGGCGAGCTTGTGCTTGAGTTGTAAGGCTCTTCAGGCAAAGAATGCAAAAGGCAAATTGTCTTCAGGCTAAGCGGCGGAATGCGGCCTTTTTCCTGACTGCCTTACTAATAGTAATTGCCGACCAGCTGAGCAAAATATGGATAAGGACTAATTTAGTCGTTGGGCAATCACTACCTGAAGTGGGCTTCCCGCGGCTAACCCATATTAGCAATACGGGAGCTGCCTTTGGCCTATTTCAGGGACAAACTTTTCCGCTAATTATTGTTGCTTTGGTCGGCGTTGCCGTTCTCCTATTCTATACTTTTCTTTTTTATCGCCGTTTCCCTTCGTTAGATAATTGGTTAGCTTGGACAAGTCTCGGCTTGGTTCTTGGTGGCACGATAGGTAACCTGATTGACCGACTACACTTGGGCTATGTCACTGACTTCATCGATTTTGGTTTCTGGCCAGCGTTTAACCTGGCTGATTCAGCTATAGTTGTTGGTGTTATTATATTTGCTTACTCACTGCTTTCCGTAGCCAGAGCCGAGAAACACTGATTTGTTAACTTGATGATGGATGAGGTATATAATTTTGTCGCTGATAGGTCGGGGGCTCGTCTTGATAAGTATGTTGGCGAGAAGTGCCCGGAACTCTCACGGACCTATGCTCAAAAGCTTATCGCTGATGGCTATATCACGGTAAATGACCGTGTGGCTAAGCCCAGTCTTAAACTTAGTATTGGTGATAGGCTGAGAGTGGTGATACCCCCCACCGCCACTAGTCCCTTGTCGCCCGAGGCTATTCCACTAAACATTATCTATGAGGATGATGACCTTTTAGCCGTAGATAAACCAGCTGGGCTGACAGTGCATCCGGCACCGGGACATCCAAGCCATACCCTGATTAACGCTATCTTATCCCACTTTCCCAGGTTAGCCGATATAGGTGACTCACTGCGACCTGGGGTGGTGCATCGATTGGATAAAGACACTTCAGGGGTGATGCTGGTGGCTAAGAATAGGGCAGCTCAACTCAACCTGGCAGAGCAGTTTAAGGCTCATTCAGTGGTTAAAGCCTATCTGGTATTGGTCAAAGGGCACCTTACCCCGGAACAGGGCATTATTGAGGCGCCTATGGGGCGTGACCCGCGTAACCGAAAACGCATGGCAGTGGTGGCCGAGGGCAGGGAAGCCCGCACTGAATATCGCGTAATTAAGTATATCGGTGACTATACCCTGCTGGAAGTTATGCCCGAGACCGGTCGCACTCATCAGATACGGGTTCACCTTTCGGCGATTGGCTACCCGGTAGTTGGCGACAAGGTGTACGGGGCAAAGTCTCCCCATCTATCACGCCAGTTTCTGCACGCCTGCCGCCTGGGCTTTAAGCACCCATCCACCGGCGAATATGTAGAGTTCACCTCCGAGCTACCCCCAGATTTAGTGCAGGCATTAAAGGATATTGCCTAGAATATTGGTGGATGGGGTGGTAGAATGGTGACAGGATAAAGGGCAATGGAAGTTGAGAAGGTTCTAGGAAGGCTTGATAGTCTAATTGAGATGGGTGAGAGAGTTTTGACAGCGCCTAGTTCAGATAGACGTTGGGTAGACACGGGTTTAGCCCAACAGTGGCGCACAAGTTCACTAACTTTCTTGAGTGCAGCGCTCGGCTCTGAAAATGTCCACTACCGTGAATTTGAAGAGCGTTGCAAATGGGCTTGGCGCCACGAAGCTGAGCGGGGCCTCGCAATTCTTAGAGCGGTCAGAGAGGATATTGCGGGGGGTTATCTCCAAAAGTTTGAGGCGTTCGTTTCTGCCAGTGTATTTTCTGATTTTTTGGAGATGGCTGAACATCTTTTGGTTAATGGATACAAAGACCCAGCAGCTTCACTGATAGGAGCAGTCCTTGAAGATGGTCTTCGGCGCATTTGTAATAATAAAAACATTACCTTGAAGTCTGATGACAACATAAGTTCCCTAAACCAAAAACTTGCTCAGAATCATGTCTATAACCCCCTTCAGCAGAGGCAAATTCAGGTTTGGAATAAGTTGCGTGACTATGCTGACCATGGTCATTTTGAGGAATACAAACCAGATGACGTAACAGATATGCTTAAAGGAGTTAGAGGCTTCTTATCCGATTACTTGAAGTAGAAGAGGCTTAGATGAATAAATCGGTTAGAGTGCGTTTTGCCCCCAGCCCCACCGGCTATCCTCATGTGGGCAATATCAGGACTGCCCTGTTTGCCTGGCTATTCGCTAGGCACTACGGGGGCAGCTTCATTGTCCGTATTGAGGATACCGATGTTACCCGCAAGGTTAAGGGTGCAGTAGAGGCTATTCTTGATGGGCTCAGGTGGCTGGGGCTAGACTGGGATGAGGGGCCAGAGGTGGGTGGTAATTATGGTCCTTATTTCCAGTCGCAGCGTCTGGACATATATCGTCAGTTTGCTGAGTGCCTGGTTTTACAGGATGACGCTTACTATTGCTACTGCTCACCCCAGCGGCTGGCAGAGATGCGTTCAGAGCAAATGAAGCGCAAGCAGCCACCCGGCTATGACCGATACTGCCGTAACTTAAGTGAGGAGGAACGGGCTAAAAAGGAGGCTGAAGGCACAACTCCGGTAGTTCGTTTTAAGATGCCGCTTGAGGGACAGACCAAGTTTAGCGACATAATCAGGGGTGAGGTGGTATTTGAGAATAATACTCTTGATGATTTTGTCCTGCTTAAATCAGATGGCTACCCTACCTATCACTTGGCTAACGTGATTGATGACCACCTGATGGAGATAAGCCATGTCTTGAGGGCTGAAGAGTGGCTATCCAGTACTCCCCGCCATCTTCTTCTGTATCAGGCTCTGGGCTTTGAGCTACCGCAGTTTGCTCACCTACCAATGCTCCTGGGTCCCGACCGGGCCAAATTGAGTAAGCGGCACGGGGCGGTGTCTATCGTTGAGTATCGTGACCAGGGCTATCTACCGGAGACAATGGTGAATTTCCTGGCTCTGCTCGGTTGGTCTCTGGATGATAGAACCGAGATTCTATCCCGGCAGGAGCTGATTGAGAACTTCTCTCTGGAGAGGGTTAGTCGGACGGCGGCTATCTTCAATCATGATAAGCTCAACTGGATGAATGGAGTATACATTCGCAGTCTGAGTCTGGAAGATTTTACTCAGCGAGCGCTGTCCTTTTTGGATAGGGATTTGCCACCTGGGGTGAAAGGTCCGCTGCCCACTGACTATGTCAGGCAGATTATGCCTCTTATCCAGGAACGAGCTAAAACACTTGTTGAGGTAGCTGAGCTCACTCAGTTTTTCTTTATCAATGAGCTTGACTATGATGCCAGCTTGCTCATAGCTAAGAAGATGAATCGGGAATCAACGGCTCAAGCATTAAAGGTAGCACAGGGGAAGCTGGAGCAGTTAGCCATGTTTGATGCCGAATCCCTGGAGACTTTGCTCAGACCTCTGGCGGAGGAGTTAGGGCTGAAGACCGGCCAACTCTTCGGTACGCTGCGGGTAGCGGTTACCGGACAGACGGCAGCACCACCTCTATTTCAAACTATGGCTGTGCTGGGTAAGGAGCGGTGCCTCAAACGGATTGAAGCCGCACTGGAAAAACTGTATAGACTAACTGAGTAGAAAGGATTTGATGGTAATGGCTGGAACTGAACACTTAGAGAGTCTAGAGGGGAATAATTTGGCTGAGTTGTGTTCTAAGAGTCTTTATACCCTTGACGGCTTATGGTTCTCTCTCCTTGAGAAGAAATATGGTTTAGATGTTGCTCTTGACATAGATGAAGAGGTTTGGCGGAGGTTCTGTCCGTTACACATCAGGAGATTGCTGAAGGCCTTTCCCATCAAGACTGATAATCCCATTCGGGCTGCTGTTGACCTCCTGAAGGTTGACCCTATGCAACTTATTTATAAGTGGGAGGTAGTGGAGCTTGCCGATAATAAAGCCGTATTCCGCGCCACTGATTGTCCACCGCAGAAAGCCAGAATAAGAGGTGGGAGGGGTGAGTTCCCATGCAAAAAGGTGGGGACGATTATGTTCAAAGCCTATGCTGAGGCTATTGACCCTAAGATAAGATTGACCTGTTTGGTCTGTCCGCCCGATACCCACCCCCCACAATACTGGTGTGAATGGCAGTTCGAAATCTAAGCGATAATGGAGTTTGGCTTGGGTAGGGAAGGTGTTTTATCCGGCTATCGTGTTCTTGATTTGACTGATGAGAAGGGCATGGTCTGTTCCCGGCTGCTTGCTGACATGGGGGCGGAGGTTATCATGGTGGAAAAACCCGGGGTGGATTCAGTTGGAATTCTTAACGAAGCAAATCGAGGTAAACTTGACATAACTCTTAACATTGAGAACGAATCCGGTCAGGATATACTTAAGGGGCTAGTTAAGACTGCCGATGCTGTGGTAGAGAGCTATCCGCCTGGATACTTAGAGCTATTAGGCCTAGGCTATCACAAGCTTAATGAAACCAATCCCCGACTGATTATGGCGTCCATTACCAATTTTGGGCAGGACGGTCCGTACCGGGATTACAAGTCCGGTGATATGGTAGCTAGCGCTCTGGGTGGGCAGGTGTATGTCTGCGGTGTACCAGAAATGCCGCCACTTAAACCCTTCGGCAATCAAGCTTACTACACTGCTTCTATCTTGGCTGCTATCGGCATTATGCTGGCGTTGTGGAGCCGACACACTACGAGCAGAGGACAGTACATTGATATTTCCCTCCAGGAGTGCGCGGCGGCTACCCTTGACCATGTCCTAGTGCGCTATTTCTATGAGGGGTTGGTAGCCAAGCGGCAGGGTAGTCTCCACTGGAATAATGCCTTTCGCATCTTCCCCTGCCGTGATGGCTACATTCTCCTTTCCTTGCTTCAACAGTGGGAGACGCTGGTGGAGTGGCTTGATTCTGAGGGCATGGCTGGGAATTTGACCGATAAGAAGTGGCGGGATAGGGAGTATCGGCTCAAGCACCTTGACCATACTATAGATGTTTTGGAGCAATGGACAAAGACCCACGCTGTAATTGAGCTGGTGGAGCAAGGGCAACTAATGCACTTCCCCTGGGCGGAAGTAACCTCAATACCAGGGCTGGTGGATAGCCCTCAGCTAAAGGAGCGTGGCTTCTTTATCAAGGTAGAACACTCGCAGTCAGGCAAAAAATATAAAATCCCGGGAGCACCCTGTAAACTGGGAGGCTCTCCATGGCAAGTAGGGGACCATGTGCCCAGCATCGGTGAGCACAATATGGAAATATATCACGGGGAGCTGGGGTTATCCGAAGACGAGATAAAAACTTTGATTAAAGACGGGGTTATCTAAGCGTATGAAAAGGACCGTCAAGGACTGGCTCATAATTCTAGTAGTACTATTAGACGAGGTTGTCGTAGTGGCGCTGGTTTTCTTGGCCCTATGGTTGCTAGGGGTAGAAGTTCCCTTACCGGTTATCATTGTCACAGCGCTGCTGCTGGGAGCCATTGTTTTTATAACCTACAAGTTGGTTATCCCTGCTCTGCATAAGAAGAGAATTACTGGTTCAGAAGGTATGGTAGGACTCGAAGGCACAGTGATAGAGCCTCTGACGCCGGTGGGAACTGTCAGGGTTGGAGGCGAAAACTGGAAGGCAAGAGCGGTTGATGAAAACATAGCGGCTGGTGAGGAGGTAGAAATTCTAGGAGTTGATGGCCTTACCTTAAGAGTTAGCCGTAAGAGCAAGTAGTGAAATGTGAGTTAGTTCAGCAATGAGAGCTATGGAACCGGGATATGTGGCTATGTATCGGTCGGGTGAACTTGAACGCCGTGCTGAGGCGCTCACAGCGCGGTTGAGTTCGTGCGATATATGCCCGAGGGAATGTGGTGTCAATCGGCTGGAAAATGAACTAGGATTTTGCCACTCAGGCCACTTAGCGGTAGTCTCTACGGTTTGCGCCCACCACGGTGAGGAACCGGTCATCTCAGGAAACAAGGGGTCAGGGGCGGTGTTCTTTGGCAACTGCAATATGCGGTGTGCCTATTGCCAGAATCACCAGATAAGTCAGGATTATAAAGCCCAGCAATCGAAGGAGATAGGCCCTCATACCCTGGCTGAGCGTATGCTCTATCTTCAGGATGAACTGGGCTGTCACAACATTAACTTTGTTTCGCCCTCACACTTGGTGCCCCAGTTGGTTCAAGCGGTACTTGAGGCGGTGCCTCTGGGACTTCGGCTGCCGCTGGTCTATAATACCGGTAGCTATGATTCTATCAACTCCCTGAAGGAGCTTGATGGTATAATAAGCATTTATCTGGCAGATTTGAGATATGCATCCAATAGATGGGGCAGGAAGTTTTCACAGGTTGTAGATTATGTAGAGCGCGCTCGCGCCGCTATTAAGGAGATGTATTCGCAGGTTGGAGACCTGGTAGTGGATGGTGAGGGTATTGCTCAAAAGGGACTAATGGTGCGTCACCTTATACTGCCTAACCGGCTGGCCGGTAGCCATGATTCGCTTACCTGGCTGGTTCGGGAGATTTCACCTGCAGTTACCGTTAGTATCATGTCTCAATACTTCCCGGCACACCGGGCTTCAAGGATTTTTCTTCTTTCAAGGATAATCTCGTCAGCAGAGTATTTGGAAGTCACCAGGCTGGTAGATGAGCTAGGCTTGGAGAATGGTTGGATACAGGAAATGGGCATCTCAGAGAACTACTTACCTGATTTTGCAAGCGAAGGTGACCCGTTCTCCCCGACGGTGAGCAAGCTAAAATAAGGCTATATTTTCTTACCTTTTCCTTTTCCGCTTGGTAAAGGCAAACCGAATTTTTTTACCGTTAAGCTTATCTTTCTTATTTACATTTTCTATAAAGGTCTTTAGTTCGATAAGAGGTTTATCATTCATGACGGTGTCCTTTTTTCAGATTGAGTAATTTACAGATATTGTATCATATACCTGAGGACAAAGCCAACTAGTTGCTGTTAGAAAAATTTAGAAAATTCCCAGATACCAATTAAGAATATTATTTCCAAACAGCAGGGTTATCATAGCTCCTAAAGAAAGGTAAGGAGCGAAGGGAATGCCCTCCTTCCGCTTCTTTAACTTGAACAGGAGTAGAATTACAGCTACCAATCCACCGAGGACTACTGCCAGAAATAAGGCAACAAATACCAGATAGCCAGTAACTATGCCTATCAAGGCAGCCATTTTTACATCTCCCCAACCCATACCTCCCCGGGAAATAACCACAATTAGTAAAAAAAGAAGTAAGCCAGTGCCCCCACCGATAGCCGCCTGAACAATTCCCGGCTCAGGTAAGTGGCTCAAGAGCAAGACTACTGCCCCATCAGGGTAAACCACCCTAGACGGGGACAAAAAGATACTGATAATCAAAGCTACGGCCATACTAGGATAAACCACCTTATTAAGGATGAGCCCATGCTCCAAATCAATAACCATAAGAATAATGAACAGGCAGCAGTAGGCAGCAGCCATCGCTAATTCAGCACTTAAACCATAATTATAGTGCCAGCAGAGGTAGGCAAACAGGAGTCCAGTGCCAATTTCCACCCAGAGTAGCCGTCTGGGGACAGGAGCCTGGCAATAACGACAGCGACCACGTAGCCATAAGTAGCTAAAAACTGGGATGAGGTCTTTTATCGCCAGACGGTGATGGCAGGAAGCACAACGAGAGGCAGGGAAAAGAAGCGATTCACCACTAGGTAAGCGGTCAATGCAGACATTGAGGAAGCTGCCCACAGCCATCCCAAATAAAGCAGAAACGACTATCCAAATACCTTCCATCTCGGCCTCTATTTTGGACGTTTTTATCAATCTAGTCAATAGGCGCTATTTCATTCGGAGCCGAAGGGAGACATCCATCACCTAACAGAAGCTAAGACAAGGCCTCTATCCCGCATAAATTAAGCCTCAACGTAACCTGCCTTTCGTTGATAATTCGTATTTATAAACAAAAATGCCCTATCTCACTGAGGAAATAGAGCCTAAAAATACAGAGTCGATAGGTATCAAACTTATTGGTTTGAGGGGGGGCTTCACCACTCTACTCCACCCTCAGTCGATAGAGATTAAGCCTTGCTGTACGGCTATTACTACTGCTTGAGTGCGAGCGTTGGCATTCAATTTCATCATAATTGAGGCAACGTGATTTTTGATGGTTTGTTCGCTAATGTCGAGTTTAGCCGCAATCTGCTTGTTACTATAACCTTGAGCTACATAATTGAGGACTTCTGTCTCTCTCGTAGTGAGAGGTGCTATTAAGGTTTCAGTCTCCGCCTTCCCAGAGAGTTCTTGAAATTGGTTTAGAATTTTCCCTGCTATTTCAGGTCGGCTAGAAAGACTTTCATTTATAGGGTACTCACCACGAGCCACTCGCCTCACCATACCAGTCAGATAGTCACCGCTAATTTCCTTGCTTAGATAAGCAGCAACCTGATTTTCAAGTGCCTGGAAGAGCTGGTCGTCACTGGGGCTCGAGGTAAGCATGATTATGCCCACACTGGGTAAGCGTTGTTTTAGTCTGTAGGCTAAGCTGAGGCTACTATCAGGTAAGGTATCTATATCCACAATCACTACATCAGGCGGCATAACCTCAATAATTAAGGCTTGGTCAGTGACCTTAGCCTGACCGATAATTTGTATGTCCTCCGTCCCGGAGAGCGCATTCAATACACCTTCCTGAAACAGAGGTTGCTGGCTAAATGTACAGACCTTTATTTTCTGCTCACTCATATTTTAAGTTTAGCACATAATGGAACTAGCTTCAACAAGGTAATTTCATAGGTTCTGTGTAACCAAAGCACTTAGCAGAAGGACCAAGTAAAAGGCTTAACTTATACATCTGCAGATGAGTACCAGACGCTACTTTTACCTCCCCAACTAAAAAGGTTGGTCAAAAACGAGTACAGAGGTCGTTTAGCAACGGGCACTTTTTGGTTATTTATCCTCCTTTAGGAACTCAATTTCTGTTTTTCACCACGATTTATGGGGAGTTACTAAACAATCTCTCGTACACCCAGTTGACAAGTTACTCCCTCCTGAGTATTCTATGAGTGCAATGTTATCCGGCGAAGTATATTAAAACTCCCCAACTGGTGAATTCCAGGGCTCAACCACAGCATGAGCACTCCAGAATCTTTAGGAGGTAAAATCTCGTGACGCTCAACCGTAAAGTTAATAAAGGTGTCATTCTAGCTGCTGGTGATGGCGGCCGTTTAGGCTCGCTAACTATCACCTGTCCCAAAGTCCTGTTGACGGTAAATGGCAAGACATTAATAAGTTATCCTATTGAGGTATTGGCAGCGGCTGGAATCAGTGAAATAGCGATTGTGGTTGGCTACCTAGCGGACAAAGTGATAGAGGTGCTGGGCAATGGCAGTAACTTTGGTGTGAGACTGCAATATATTTTCAACCCTGATTATCGCGGTGGCAATGCTATTTCAGTATATAAGGCCAGAGATTGGGCTCAAGGAGAACCGATTGTTCTTTGCATGGGAGACCACTTGATCGAGCGGAAACTGGTTGATAACCTGCTGAAGAATCCGGCTATCTCTAACATATTATGTGTTGACTATGCCCCAGCAAAGCACCATCAAGTTGACGAGGCAACCAAGGTTACGGTCGATAGTGCTGGTTGTATTAAGGACATTGGCAAGAACCTTACTTACTGGGATGCTCTCGATACCGGGGTCTTTCTGCTGACAGAGAATTTCTTTCAGGCTCTAAACGAGCTTGTCCCCAAGCTTGGCATCGACATTGAAATCAGTGATGTTGCTCGTTTCCTCGTGAGCCGGGGGCATCGTTTTGATACCTGCGATGTTAGTGGTCATTTTTGGGCAGATGTAGACACCGAGGAAGACCTAAAAATGTTGAGGGTATAGGCGATAAAGATGGAGGCTGTATACGACGGCTATATTTCTAAATACATAAACAGGAAAGCATCAGAGCCGATGGCACGGCTGCTGGCAAAGACAAGACTAACGCCCAATCAAGCGACCTGGGGAGCATTCGGCATTGCGCTTTTATCCTGTATCAGCTTCATTTTGGGTCAGAATATCATCGGCGGTCTTCTGGCTCAGCTATCATCTATTGCCGATGGTATAGATGGCAGCCTGGCCCGCCTGAAAGGTATGTCTTCAATATTCGGTGGTTTTCTAGATTCCGTGCTTGACCGGTACGCCGATATCCTGATAGTGCTAGGGCTTACCTTGTGGTCTTTGTCCCATGAGACTTATCCTGGAATTTGGCTGGCTGGTTTTCTAGCCGTCGCTGGTACCATTTGTATTAGCTATACTAGGGCCCGTATTGCTAGTGAGCATCGCCATCTCTTTGATAAAGGATTCAAGTCCCTTGCCTCACGTGACATAAGGCTTTTCCTGATAATGCTTGGAGGGATTACCGGGCAAGCCTACTTTTCTCTTATCGTCATAGCCGTTTTAACCAACCTGGTGGTTTTCTATAGGCTCATTTATATCTACAGATACCTCAGGAAAGAAAGCAACCAGTCCGAGTCTACTTCTTAAAAAAGTGAAACTCCATAAAAACCGATTTAGTTTTTAAACAGGTGTAACGATGATTATTCAATGCGATTTTGATGGTACCATCATCACTAACAACATGAGCCTTTTACTCAGAGAAGAGTTTGCCACTGGTGACTGGCGGCAGTTTGAAAATGACTATCTTCACGGCTATTTAACTGTCGAGCAGAGCAACAAACTACAATATGCACTCATTAAAGAGTCTAAAGAGAAGCTCCAAGAATTTGCCTGCCAGTACATTGAGGTAAGGCCAGGCTTTCTGGAATTTGTTAGATACTGCCGGGATAGCGGTGTTCCTCTCGTCATCGTTAGTAGTGGGCTGGATTTTTATATTGAAACTGTGTTAATCCAGATTGGTCTGCGAAACTTAGAATTGCACTGCGGGCAAACAACCTTCGGCAAAGATGGCATTATCGTTTCTTACACCGACCCTGAGGGTAATATTACCAACGAGGGGTTCAAGAAAAAATATCTGGCATGGCTCAGGAAACGAGATAACAATATCATCTACATAGGGGATGGACTCTCGGACTTAGAGGCAGCACGTAATGCTGACTATGTATTTGCTACAGGTCATCTACTGAGGTTGCTCAGCATTGAGTCAATTGCCTGCAGCGCTTTTTCTGATTTTTACGATTTACTGGCACCGCTCCAATCCAGCTGGGCTCACGATACAGAATAAATGGTAAAAAACCTTTGTCAAAGCTTTTGCCCACCTATTGAGAACCCCTGGTGGAGCTGGGGGTACAATAGGCAGAACTTTTAAACTATCTTTTAATCTAAAGATTTAATTAACCGTGACCAGCTGATGATAATTGCAGTAATAAACTTGGAAGCATGCAAAACTCGCAGTAAGAGGGCACTTATCGCTCTTGGGATAACACACCTGATGTTTTGTTGAGCGTTTCCCTCCAGCATCCCTCCAGTTCCTCAGCCTCACCAGATTGGCTTTAACTTAGTAATTTTTAGTTGATTTTATTTTTACCGGCAAACCAGCTATCATCAGATAAATTTCATCAGTATGCTGCGCCAATATTTGGTTAGCCCTACCCAGCAGATCACGATACAACCTGCTCATCTTATTAGCAGGAACAAGTCCGAGGCCAACTTCGTTGGTAACAATGATGAATCTGGCATTAACCTGACTAATACAATCTACCAGTGCACTAATCTCAGCTATAACCTCTTTCTCAATGAGTGAAGCATCACTCAGTTCCCCACTGGAGTTAAGATATCTATTGAATATGTTATTGACAAGGAGAGTAATACAATCCACAATCACGGTTTGCATTGCCTCTATTTCTTGTCGAATCCGGTCACCAACATGGGTAGTAACCTCAAGTGTTCGCCATTTGGATGGCCTTATTTTTTTATGCTCCTCAATACGCTGCCGCATCTCTTCATCACCAGCCTCAGCAGTAGCGACAAAAAGCACCGGCTGGGGAAACTTCAGGGCAAGCTCCTGTGCGTAATTGCTTTTACCGCTGCGGGCACCGCCGATTATCAGCGTATTTCTCAACTTTTGGCTATCCATCAATTATCTCTCAAATCTGCTCTCAAAATCTCCAGAAACCAGTGTTCGTCTCTGAAGACCTTTCTAGTTTCTAAGATTTCCATCCGCTTCTGAAAAAAGGGACCATTAGTCACGAGAGTATGATACTCCCCAGCTTCACCACACGGAGTAATGGGTTTCGTCTTTTGGAGGTCAGTTAGCAGGTTAATGAAATCAAGGTCTATCGTTCTTCCAAGCCATTCTTCACTAAGTATATCTGCTTTTGTTGCTACGACAATTGCCTCAAACCTCAAGTTGATAAAATATCTTAGCATTTCGTCCTGACTCTTTCCCCACAAGGGTAAATGTGGTGTGATATCAACCGCCCGACAGACTCTTTCTATCCATTCTCGATGCTCATCCAAGTCAATGTCGCCAAAGACGCCCTCATCAATTCCCTTCCGTTTAAGTGAGCGGAGCATTTTTTTGAATTCAGCTTCATATGTGCCCCACGTAGCCTTTCTTTGAACCAGAGGTATCCCAATTGCCTGGGACTGCAGTTGTATTACTTCAGCAGATAACCCATGAGTGCGTGAGCACGTACCGTCCTCGGTTAGCATA
The DNA here is from genome assembly GCA_964597725.1 of uncultured Dehalococcoidales bacterium. Taxonomy (GTDB): domain Bacteria; phylum Chloroflexota; class Dehalococcoidia; order Dehalococcoidales; family JAUVZE01; genus CAZNEL01. The sequence goes on from CAZQZA010000002.1 coordinate 17,806, forward strand.
TTAGCCAGATATCGAATTCTCAGTCCGCCAGCTATTGCCTGATAACAGGCAAGACAACAATCCTTCCCTCCACTCCAGGAAACAAAAGCTTGGTTCAAGTTAGCCTCCTATTATCGCAGATGAGAAACATCATTTAATAAGCTCAGTATCGCTATCTCAGGATAAGTTTCCACTATGCTGAGTGAAGCTAAATCAATGCGAATTTGCCGCCAATGCCATGGCTCTATACCTAATACATTACAAATTAGTAGTCTTAACACTCCACTATGAGCAACAATAAGTATTGTTTCCTCTGGAGCATGTTTTTCCAGTCTATGCAAAAACTTATTCACGCGATTATTAAGCTCAACAATGCTTTCGCCACCTGGAAATTGAAAACTAAGGTTCTGAGTAAACCACGATTCAGCTAACTCTGGATATAGTTGGCTGATTTCCTTAAAAGTTAATCCCTCAAAATTACCAAAATTAATTTCTCGCAGCTCGTTGCAGGTTATAACACTCAATTGGTGCCTTGAAGCAATAATCCTGGCACTCTTGGAAGCTCGGCATGAGTTACTGGAGTAAATAGTGTCAATCTTCTCTGTGGACAGGCGGTCACGCAACTGCTCTGCCTGTTTAATACCTGAATCGCTCAACTCGATGTCAGTCTGCCCCCAGAACCTAGCTACACTGTTTGACTTAGTATCACCGTGTCTTACCAAAAGTAATCGGGACAAGTATGCCTCCTAATTAGGCTAACCTTAACTGGATGAGCAAGTTAATAAGAATAAGCACACTCACTTCAGTCACCTCATTTATGGTACCGTAGTTGTCACCAGTTAGTCCAGCGAATTTTCTCTTGAGATAAGTTGCCAGCGCCACAGTGATGACCCAGATGAGAAATATTATCGCCAGACCAGCTAACTGCGCTAAAATTGCCGCTACCGCAACGGTGATAAGCGTGGCCATAGTGAACCTTGGCCAACTAGTTCCCTGCTTAAATGCCTTCCCTAAGCCGGACGGCCGAGCGTAGGGGTAAGCGAAAATAGCGTAAACCATTGCCCAGCGGCTGACTACTGGGAACAGCACCAAAGTCGTCATCATTAGTGTTTCCGGGATACTATTCACTGAGACATACTTTACTAACAGCAGCAATACAACGCCGATAATGCCAAAACCACCAACTCGGCTATCACGCATTACCTGCCATCTATCTTCAACCGTCTTGTGACCAGCTAGTCCATCGCAGGTATCGGCAAAGCCGTCTAAATGCAATGCCCCACTGAGGATAACCAGCGAAACTAGCAACAAGGCATTAGCAACTCCCGGCGGTAGAACAAGACGGAAAAGCCAGTTCAAACCAGCTAAGATAAGCCCGATGATAAGACCGACCACCGGGAAGTAACCAACAGAACGCCCCAGCTGTATTTCTTGAACTTCGCGTCGCCAGGGTATGGAGATAATTGTCAAAAACTCTAAGGCAGCTAAAAACCTACTCAATGTTTCGTTTGTCTCCTTCTGATACACTCGCCTCAGCGAAGGTAGCCATCTCAGCTAGAATCTTAGCAGCGGTCTCCGATAGAAAGATGCCTAGGGCAGCGCCGGTACCCTCACCCAAACGCATGTGTAAATCGAGCAATGGTTCCAGCCCGAGATGTTCAAGCATTACCCTGTGACCAGGCTCCGCTGAAAGATGAGCAGCGATGAGGTAGTCCTTTACGTGTGGTGACAGAGCCGCAGCAATTAGAGCCGCACCTCCAGATATAAAGCCATCAATAACGACTGGAATTCGGTTGGCCGCGGCACCAAGCATGACTCCAACCAGCCCTCCAATTTCGAAGCCACCTACCTTAGACAGTACATCCAGAGGTTGTGTTGGGGTGGGATGGTTCACGACAAGAGCCCGCATGATTACGACTACTTTGTGTGCAAGCTGTTTATCGGTTAGGCCGGTACCTCGGCCAGTAACTTCGGCGACGGGTCTTCCGGTAATAACGGCATAGATAGCGCTGCTTGGGGTGGTATTGCCAATACCCATATCACCGGTACCGACTATATCCAATCCTTTAGCTGCCTCCGCAGTTACTAACTCTATTCCGGTCTCTATTGCCGTCTCCGCCTGTTTTACAGTCATAGCCGGACCGAGAGTTATATTCCGGGTGCCGTAGCCAACCTTCTTTACCAAAAGGTTGGGGGTGCTTTCCAAGTCGGTGGCTACTCCCATATCAACCACGATAACTCTGGCCCCTACCTGACCTGCAATCACATTGATTCCAGCCCCACCACGGAGGAAATTAGAAACCATTTGGGCGGTAACTTCTTGAGGCCAGTTGCCTATCTTCTCAGCTACCACCCCATGATCCCCAGCCATGGTAATAATGGCTTTGTCCTTGATTTGAGGTATAGGCTTACCTTGAATACCTGCCAATTGAATAGATAATTCCTCCAAACGACCCAGGCTGCCTGGTGGCTTGGTCAGCGTAGCCTGTCTGGCTCGGGCTTTAGCCATCGCCTTCTTATCCAAAGGCTTTATCATTTCTATTGTGCTAGATAAAAGCTCTGACATTTCTATTCCTTTCTACAATTACCTTATTGACTGCTATCTAGTCAGAAACACTGTCCAATTACAGTAACTTATCAAGAATTGATAACTCCTTAGTGAGACTTATATAGGGTAAGCGCCACATGTCCTGCAAAACGAACTTTTCTCTTCAATGTTCGAACCACAATCAGGGCATATTCTTGTGCTACTGGTTCTAGCATAAGGTATGCCTACCAAACCTCTGTAAATCTTATAGTAGAAAAGATGCTCCTTACTTCTAATAATAACTTTATCCTCGTTAAGATATCTCGTCTTCTCCTCTTTGAACTCAAGGTCTGAGATTCTTGAATCCATTAGCGATGGAAGTATGGTAGTCCCGGTTCCCACTTCAATTGGCGCCTTAGGCCTCCACAATATTTCCAACGGCAAAATACCCTCGAAAGCCTTACGCAGAATCCACTTGCCCCACACTTGGTCTTTTTCATATCTAACCTTCAATCCTGGGTCTAAACCTGTAGCTAAAGCCCTAAAGTGCGGATCCAGGAATGGAAGTCTAACTTGTACTCCCAGGTCTTCTGCTATGTGTACTGAAGAAAATCTCATATTGGTCGACAGCTTTTTAAGTGCTATGTACAGCTGCCCTTTTGTAAGCCCGAAGAGGAAGCTGTAGCCACCAAACAGTTCATCGCATCCGTCTCCTGTCATGAGGGTCGTTATGCCATGGTCTCTTGCCACCTTCAGCGCAACATAAATGGCAGCACTATTGCGAACTTCCATTGGGTCAAAGGTTTTCATAATCGTGATTACAGCTCGGATACCCTCATCCAGTTCCTCGTTATCAAAATAGTGAATATAATGACTCAACTCCAGGCGGTTTGCTACTAGGCTTGCATATTCAACATCTGGTGCCGGAGCTCCACGTAGTGCAACTGTAATGCAGCTTGGCTTGACCCACTTTGAAGCAAGATAAGCAAGTAAAGCTGTATCCAGCCCCCCTGAAAGGAGTAGCCCATCAGATAAATTGTGCCTTACGCTTTCCTCGAGTGCTTGACTAATGGTTTCATAATTAAAACAAGGTGGTTCCAAAGCGCTAAATGCTGACATCTAACTCTCCTTTGTTCTTCATCTCCTGAATAGTGGTGGTAAGCCTTTGACATTCAGGCATGGTGCGGGTGCCAACACGGACATACTCTGGTAACCCGAATGATGTGCAATCCCGCACTTGGATACCGTGCTTTAGTAAAGCGGTACGGAACGATTTCGCATCACCTACCTTTACCAAGAAATAATTCGTGTCTGAAGGAAGCAGTTGGAAGCCGAACCGAGAAAGCTCGTCAATGAGATAATGCTTTGCCTCTTTTATTTTTTCTTTAGTTTGCTCAAGGTAGTCAGCATCCTCTAGTACCATAACTCCCACTTTCTGCGCTATAGCATTAACATTCCAGGGTGGACGAACCCGGCGTAGTTTATCGGTAATTTCTCGGGTGGTAATAGCATAACCAAGGCGCAAACCCGGTAGGCCGTAATCCTTGGTCATGGAGTGCAGGATTACTATGTTGCCTCGGAAAATCAGGTCAATAGATGACCATCCTCGCTCAACAAAGGTAAGGTAAGCTTCATCCAGAACAAGCAAGCCATCATCTATAGTATCTAAAACCATCTCTACCTCTTGCCGTGACAAATATTTCCCTGTGGGATTGTTAGGGTTACAGATGAAAACTGCTCTGGGATGGTACTGCTTGATGAGATCCATAGTCTCTTCCACCCGCGGTGCAGAACTATCTTCTACTTTCATCCATTGCTTTACTGGTTTCGCCCCAACGATTTGGCTGGCAACTTCATATTCACCGTAGGTTGGCTCAAGTATTAGAATGCAGTCACCCCGTCTGAAGTAAGCTGAAGCAATGAGACGAATAAGCTCTGTAGTGCCACTCCCGACTAGAATGTTGTCTGGAGGTATTCTCAACTTTTCTGAAAGACTTTGTCGTAGTTCAGTGGCTTCAGAATCAGGATATTGCTCAATAGCAGCACTACCGACTCGCATTTCCTTTATTCTTGGCGGCGGCATGAACGGATTAGTGCAGATACTGAAATCAAGAATCGCTTCCGGAGCAATACCTACCGTCTGCAGTTCAACGTAATTTATTCCTCCATGAGGGCACACTTTGAGATTTTCCACCTCTGGTCTAGGTCGTAAGGACAAAACGAATCCCTCCCAAAATGAAACATATTAGCACCCATATTAGCATAGCTATTTGAACCAGTTTTAGCGAGGCATCAATGGTCTCCGGCACTAGATGGGCATTCACCTTACCTAATTTATGGTGTCCTGTTTTTTCCAGTTGCACATTTAGGGCACCGGCAACTGCTGCCATTGGCCAGCCAGCATTAGGGCTCTCTGTTTTATGGTGCTCTCGGAGGGCGACCTGCCAGGATTTCCGCCCATCTCGCCGGGATAAAAAGGCAGATATAACCAACAGTAGTGCCGTTAACCTCGCTGGGATAAAGTTCAGCACATCATCCAACCAACAGGCAAACTTGCCCAAATATTCATACTTACCGTGGTAGCCTATTATTGCGTCAAGGGTGTTGACTACCCGATAGGCAACCGCACCAGGGACACCAAAGAGTAGAAAATAGAATATAGGCGCCACAAAACTATCACTGGTATTTTCGGCTACTGACTCCACGGAAGCCGAGATGAGTAACGCCTTAGACAAATTTCGGGTATCACGGCTTACCAAGGCACGCAGCTCGAAGCGGGCTTCATTTAGCTTATCATCCATCAAGAATCTTTTAACTCTAAGAGCAGCTTGCCGTAGCTCTCTCCAGGAAAAGGCGAATTTGAAGAGGATTGCCCCGACCACCACGTAGATTACCAGATTGAAGCTCTTTAGATAGAAAAGGAGAAAATAGACAGGAAGAGTAAACAAAGCAATGGTAAACAATACTATACCTGCGCCGTAAACAAATTGAACACTAGGAGATAGGTTTTTATATCCTTTTTTCAGATATGAAGCTACTTTACCTATCCACGCTACTGGATGAATGACGTTGGGTAGTTCACCGAAAGCCAAATCAAGAATTAGGGCCAGAAGCAATATAAACAGTATTTCCATAGCAGTTATCCTATATCTTCCTCATTTCATCTCTGAACCCTGCCGTTCTGCCATTACCAGCACTGAGCAGGACACAGGGTAGGCCATTAACCGGGTGAGTATAGACACAGCTCTCAGCACCATAAACGGCAGCAATATTTTCTGCCGTGATGACTTCACTCGGTGTCCCCTCAGCATGAATCCGGCCATTATTTATAAGGACTAAGTGGTCACAGTATTGTGTGGCCAAGTTCAGGTCATGGAGAGCGGCCAGGACCGCCAGATTGTTATCCCGGCAAAGACCTTTGATCAGGTCAAGAGTTTCAACCTGACGGCCAATGTCCAGATTAGCCGTCGGTTCATCTAAGAGGATTGCCTTTGTCTCCTGAGCTAAAGCGCGAGCAATAAGCAAGCCCTGTATCTCCCCTCCAGAAAGCTCACTCACTCTTCGTTCAGCTAGTGACTGAGTGCCTGTTTTCTCCATTGCTTGCCAGGCTAGGGCCAATTCCTTTGGTCCTTCATACTGAAAAAGGCTAAGATGAGGGTTCCGTCCCATAAGCACTATCTCAAAGGCGGTAAAGGCGCTTGGTAGGAGCGGCATCTGGGGGACGACGGCGAGTAATCGGGCTAAGTCTCGTCTTGGTAACTTGGTAACGTCTTGCCCATCCAGAAGTATCTTCCCGGAGTAAAGAGGGATGACGTGACTTATAGCCTTGATAATGGTTGATTTGCCACAGCCGTTCGGTCCGATAAGCCCCACTATCTCCCCAGGCATCACCTGAAAGGTTAGGTCTTTGACCACCACCTTATGCCCATAGGCAAGAGCGACATTTTGCATTTCAATCTTAATCATTTCAGCCTCAAAAAATTACCCGTTTGCGGTGTCTCAATAGATAGAGGAAGAAGGGGGCACCACAGATAGCAGTGATTACTCCTACTGGTATCTCGGTAGGTGCCATAACCGTTCGCGCAGTTAGGTCGGCGAGTATGAGAAATACGGCCCCAGTGAGAACAGACAGGGGCAACAAGAAGCGGTGGTCAGCGCCCCAGATTAGACGCACGGCATGCGGAATAATAATGCCAACAAAACCGATGATGCCAACGAACGAGACTGCCGCAGCTGTAATCAGGGTGGCAGCGGCGAGGAGAGTGAGCTTAAGTCTTTCTACGTTGACACCTAGTTGTTGAGCCTGTTCTTCATCGAGTTGCACCAGATTAAGTGGACGTGCGTAAAGCAGGATGATGATTACTCCGAGTAGCACATAGGGTAGGACAATTATTGCCTCTGACCACTGGCTCAAGGAGAAACTACCCATCAGCCAGAACATAATGCCATGTATCTTTTCGCCGCTGGAGATGATGAGATAAGAAACGATTGAGGCCAAAAATGCTCCCAAAGCCACCCCGGCCAGAATAAGCGTGGTCACGGGCAAGGTCTTACCGACTCGGGCTAGGCTATAGACAGTAGCGGTGCTAGCCACTGCCCCACAGAAGGCAAGCAGCGGAATAATCCCAGGCCCTGTGCTGTGCCAAGTGGGCGGGAGTAAAAAGCCGATGACCGCTCCCAGCGCCGCACCCTGGGCCACACCGATAAGGTAAGGGTCAGCCAGTGGATTACGGAAGAGACCTTGGTAAGTAGCCCCGGCAGTCGCCAGAGCTGCACCGACAAGCCCAGCCAGAATTACTCTTGGCAGGCGTATCTCAAAGATTATCGTCTCCAGGGCACTAGTCCAGGTAGGGGTCACCTCCACCCAGGGCAATTTAGAAATCAGTATGCTAGATGTAGTCAGGAACGGAATGTGAACGCTACCAATTGCAGTAGACAATATCACTACAACCACTAGCAAGATGAAGAGGCCCAAAATACCGTAAATGCGGCTGCGCCAGCGAAGCAGATGTGAATGAGTTGCTTGGTTGGTGACAGATATTTTAACCGCATTCATTATTTTCCTCTAAGGGTGGGAAGTCTTACCTCGAAGAAGTTTACCAATCCATGACATCGACATGAGGTTCCAATAGCCAGAGAATATGGGGGGTCAAGCTTGTATATATCTTCCAGCGCCTTTTTTACCTCCGAGCCTGGTATGCCTCCGATACCCCCAAGTTGTTTGGTGACAAAGATTTTGTAGTGATCTACTACCTCACCTACCGAAAATTCAAGAAGTTCGTACATTGGACTTACTTTCCTCCGTCCAGTTATAGGGCATTTTGGGGGAGCGGAACAATCAGGTTTGCACTTAATTCCCTCTGGCATGTAACTCGTTATAATGGTCCCAGACCTTCGGTCAGCAGAAAAGACCAGCTTCGGGGGCAATCCCATTAAACTATTGTTGACTAACCTCCCACTTCTAATTAGTGCGACCGACTTTGTTGCTAACCATCTCTCTGTCAGTTGTCCACCGAAACCTCCCTGGATAGCTGGAATAATCCAAGCAGGAGTCGTAATTTTCAAAATTTCCAGCAATGCCATTACTGTGTCACCTACATAGAGTGTTACCCCTTCTATATCAAGCTTGCTCAGATCTGACTCGGCTACCACAATGTCTACCACCTCCCTAGCTGCGCAGTCTGGGTCTTTATCTATTACTATGGCATTGGCCCTATTATTTCTGGCAATCCGTGCCCCCTTGGCTCCCCAATACCCTCCCCCAAGGCAGACCACTAATTCCTTCTCTTTAAGGGCAGACTTGCTTCTATTCATTGGCGGTTCCAAATAGTTCCGGGTATAAACATTTAGCCACTAGCTCTAATGCGACCCCCACCCTTGGCCCCGGACAATCTACGGTATCGGCATCAAGGGGGTAAACCCGGTTATTTTTGAGGGCATTTAACTCTTGCAGTCGGGGCTCATTCATCACCCAGTCCAATGTAGAGGCATAGCCTTCAACACAGAGTATCACATCCGGGTTTCTCACAATGACCGCTTCTAGGTTCATTGATTGGCATTCTTGAATGTCTGCGGCGATATTGATGCCCCCTGCCTTTTCAATATAACTATTGGCAAGCGTATCAGAACCAGCTACCCATATCGGCTCGTAGAGATAAAGAACCTTTGGCTTATCAGCTTCCTTCAAATTAGCTGTCTTAGCTGCTATTGACTCGATTTTTGTTTCTATGCTTTTAACTAAAGAAGAAGCTTCTTCTTGGCCGATCACCTTTCCTGCCAGGGCTATGTTGTCTATTATCTCTTCAATGTTTCTATGATTTAAAACGATAACAGCTAAGCCAAGTGTTTCCAGCCTATCCACCGCCAATTCTTGATAAGGGTCGGCAAAAAGCAGATGAGGCTCCAGGGTTGTGATCTTTTCTATGTTAAGGCTAGCATAACTACCTATTTTGGTTATTTCCTGTGCCTCTTCGGGGTACTTGGTATATTCGGATACCCCGACCACCCTGCTCCCTGCCCCTACAGCAAACACTATCTCTGCGCTAGAAGGAGTTAAACAGATTATCCTTGCTGGTTCACGTGGTATAGAGACAGTTCTTCCTACCCCATCAATAATCGTCATCGGATAAGCAGGCTTTCTTTCCTCAGCACAACCGCTAGATACTAAAATGGATACCAAGGTTAGTACACATAACATCAGTAAAGCGAACATCCGCATTTTCATGCCCTCCTCTTTTTTCAGGTTTTTCGCTATTTGAGCCTTTCCCTGCAGACTTGGCTAGAAAATCCTTAAGCCCTCGTTTTTACAAGTTGTTTCCTCCAAACACTCTTAAACTTGGTTACTAATCTGAACCAAATATTTCTGGGTGTATCATTCTAGCTAATTCCTCTAGCCCGTCAACTATCCTTGGTCCGGGGCGACTGGTTAGGTCAGAGTCAATCTCATATATTCGACCTTTCAATCTAGCCTCTACTTCCGCCAATCTCGGCTCGGTTAGGGCAAACTGAAAAGATACATCTTGGCCGGAGCCGTGGCCACTGCCAGCGACAATCACCTGCGGATTAGCTATAAGAACCGCCTCCAGACTTATAGTGGGATATTCCTCAGCGAGGTCTTGGGCGATATTAATTCCACCTGCTTTTTCAATGAGCTCGTGAATACGGGTTTCCGGACCTGCTGTCATCAGCGGGTCATGCCAAAGAATGTAAAAAACCCTCGGCTTCTGCGCCTCTGGAATTGCCATCGTCTTATCAGTTACCGTCTTAATTCGGTTCTTCATTTCTGCAGTCAGATGAGAGGCCTCCTCCACTTTACCAGTAAACTTGCCAATCAATTCAATCGCCTCCAGAACGTCGTCAAGTGTCTTCGGGTCAAGGGTGAGCACGGTTAAGTCGAGTCTTTCCAGCTGCGGTATGACCTCTTCCTTGTGGATGTTAGCGGCTAGTATCAAGTCTGGTTCAATTTTAACCACTTTTTCCATATCAACCGTGGAAAAGCCACCTACCTGTGGCTTTTGTTTCGCGGCCTCAGGATAATTGCAATATTCAGTTATACCAACCAATTTATCTTCTAGTCCCAGAGCATACAGGATTTCCGTATTGCTTGGGGCGAGTGAGATAATCTTTTCTGGCACTTTCTCAATCCTCACTACTCTACCAGCCTGGTCAGTCATTTCCAATGGAAACGGTGATGCTCCAGCGGGTAGGGTTGATTCTTCGGTTGTTGATGCTGTGCAAGCGCAGACAAGACCTAGTAACAATATAGAAATTAGACAAAATCCTCCCAATTGGCACAGTTTGATTCGCATCTGGTCCTCCATCTTTTGGATAAAGAAATCCCCTCGCTCCAGCGAGGGGAAATCGAACCAAATAAAAGGCCCTCATCCTCCCCGCGGAGTGATGTAGGATTTTCAGGGGCTGGCGTTCTGGCTTCTGACGGCTTATCCGTCAAACACAGCGGCGCGGCCGCGTCGGATTCTCACCGACTTGCTTTCCAGTTAGACCCTCACTTGTGCTTGGGTACCCCGATTACATATTCTTTAGCTTAATATTACCATACTTTAAATCAAAGATGCAAGATTATTTGGCAAAACCCAGGTTTTTGCCAAAAGCGAAACAATCTCAAAATGGTTCGACCCACTAATCTATGATGGGGCTTGGCGTTATTTACATTCGCTTGATTTGTTACCTATTGCACTTTAGGACGAAATGTTAGGCTTATGCCCGGCGATGGGAAGAATGAGGTGGAGCGTGAGGATTCTGGCCATAATCGACGAGTATACCCGGGAATGCCTGGCCAGCTATTATTGATAAAGATGTCCTCAGACAGGTTCAGAGAAAGATGTCATCCAAAAGACCCGAGGTAGCTCATCCGCGCACAATACCCAGCTTTTATCTTCTGAGTGGGTTTCTGTTCTGCTCCTGTGGACATGCTATGATAGGCCGAAGCGCCAAGTCCCACCAGTATTACTACTATGTCTGCAATGGAAGCTTTAAACAGGGGGAAGGATGCCTGTGATGCCAGAGCGCTGCCGAAGGATAAGCTCGAGCAGATGGTTATCGAGCAAATCAAAGAGAGGGTGCTGAATCAGGAATGGTTGGAAGAGTTAGTCGGACTTGTCAATAAAGAGCTTGACTCCACCCACGATATCCTCAGGGATAGATTAGACGCCATTGATGCTGAGCTCAATGACGTGAGAATCAGGTTATCCAAGCTGTATGATGCTCTTGAGACTGGCAAACTTAGCCTAGATGACTTGGTTCCCAGAATTAAAGAACTAAGAACACGACAGGATGAGTTAAGCAAAGCTAGACTTCAGTTGGAGGCTGAAAAGATCACGCGGGGAATCAAGCACGTGAATGCCGAGACCATTAAGTCCTACGCCAAAGACCTGAAGAGCCTTCTTGAAGAGGCCGACATCGCTGAAAGCAAGGCTTTCCTTCGCTCATTCATAAAGCGGATTGAGATAGACAAGAGCCAGGCAGTAGTCCACTACAATCTGCCCGTGCCATACGGGGAAGGGACTCGGGCGGTAGGAGTTCTGCCTATTGAGAACCCCTGGTGGGCCTTGGGGGACAGTTCCCGAACTCTTGTTTGAGAAGAAGGGGTTTATTCCAGCTTTGCAACAATTGCTTACATCCTATCCAAACCCCACAGGATAACTTATCCATTCGAGGGAATACGGCAATAACACAAGGTATTTTGCCTTCTTGGATTACTCCTTCTGATATTTATACCAAGAAATGTTGTCAAACGGCTAAACTTAGTCACTGCTCTCTGGCAGTCGGTTCCAGTGAGTTTTTGGGTTACCCCTTTCTATTTCTGAGCAATGACCAGCATTTCAAAATCTTCGGTGGTTAGCTTATCGTTTCTTGAAAAAGCACCGATCTTTGCCCCGAAGATTTCAATTTTTATATATCCTAACGTTTTCAACAGCCATGAAATCTCACTTGGTACATAGTATCTTTCATTACACTCTAGCTTCTTCTTATTGCCATCATCATCTTCGAATTCTGTAATGTTGTGGTCTCGAAACGTCATTAAATCGAATGTGTTGCTCCGGTAAGTGGCATTACCTGAGACTGTGGTAGAAGCGCAAAATTCTTCAACTGAATGGTATAGAGGGAAGAGTCCGTTAAGTGTTGTAAAAACAAACTTCCCGTGTTCTTTTAATGATTTTGTTGCATTCTTGAGTATCTCATAATTCATTTCATCTGTTTCCATTAAAGGGAAGGCTCCTTCACAAAGCATTATTACAAGATCATACTCATTTTTGAAAGGTAAATTTCTTGCATTGTATTTCAAGAAGTTGATTTTAAGATCCTGTTTCTCTGCTTTCTCTCTTGCTTTTGCAAGAAGCGAATCAGATAAGTCTATCCCTGTAATATTGTAACCCCGTTTGGTTAATACAATTGAGTGCCGGCCTGTACCGCACCCAATATCCAGAATTCTTAGAGACTTGTTAAAGCTGATCTCCTGCTCAATAAAATCACATTCTCCAATTGTTCCTTGAGCAAAACTCTCGCTATCATATTTCTGTCCGTAGTTCTCAAATAACGTTTCATACCACTGTTTCATGTTATCAGCTCCAT
>CAZQZA010000003.1:0-29997 GCA_964597725.1 uncultured Dehalococcoidales bacterium
TGGTTATGGGGTGCTATGGTATAGGCCTTGGCAGGTTGCTGGCCGCTATCATTGAAAAATATCACGATGAAAAAGGTATTATCTGGCCGCTAACCATCGCTCCCTATCAGATTTACCTTTGTCCCCTATACCGAGAAGACTCTAAGGTTTCAGAAATCACTGAAAAGCTATATACCGAACTCGAGGCAGAGGGTCTAGAAGTGCTTTTTGATGACCGCAATGAGTCACCAGGGGTAAAATTTAATGACGCTGACCTTCTGGGAATACCTCTCCGAGTTACCATTAGTCCCCGCACCTTGGAGACTAATAGTGTAGAGGTGAAGTGGCGTTCACAGAAAGAATCTGAGCTTGTCCCACTAGAAGGAATAACAACAAGGCTCACGGAGCTTATTAACCAGGGTTTAACCACTTTGTCTAATTTGGTTTGACACCGTAAACTTTTATGCTTATTACCGAACTGGCAATCTCTTTTAGTTCTTCGGGTGGCATTTCTAGATTCTCGATGAACACTTGTGCCGCTGCGTCATCACCTATCCATTTGGCAGACGCCTCGTCCACCACCCTAATCTCCTGAAAGCCGGCTGTTTTAATAGCCTCTAGGTATTCGTCTCTTAGTATGGCGCCGGCAACACAGCCAATATAGGCTGTAGTAGAGTTCCTGACAAAATCTGGAAGCTCCTTCAGTAAAACTATGTCCGACACCATCAACCTACCACCTGGCTTTAGCACCCTGAACGCATCTTTGAAGACGCTTCCTTTATCAGGCGCAAGATTAATAACGCAATTTGATATCACTACATCAACAGAATTATCAGCAACGGGTAGATTCTCAATCTCCCCAAGCCGGAATTCTACATTCCCATAATTGCCTTTTTCAACATTTTCCCTCGCTTTCTCAAGCATTTCTGGGGTCATATCTACACCGATAACTCTTCCATTCTTGCCAACTTTATCAGCCGCCAGAAAACAATCAAACCCTGCGCCTGCACCAAGGTCAAGCACAGTCTCTCCCTCTCTTAAAGAGGCTAGAGCAACCGGATTACCACAACCAAGACCTAAATTCGCACCGTCGGGAACCGCTTTAATTTCTTCTTCAGTATATCCTATCTTCTGGCTAATACCTTGGACTAAATCAGTACTTCCACAGCATGAAGTCACCGGCCCGCAACAAGGGCTACTCTGCTTGGCAATTTGGGCATAACGCTCTCTTACAACTTTCTTAATTTCTTCTTCTTTCATCTCTCCATCTCCTTTGTTCATCTTTGTAGTATGTCTTTCATCATCGGTCCAAGGATATCCTTTACCATCTCTGTCAGTTCTTCAGCTTTAGTTAAAGAAATGCAACATACTTTTCCATCTCTTTCCCAACATGTAACAGCTAACTTGTCACCAGCGCCGATATTCGCTTTTTCTCTAATATCTTTAGGCAGCACCATCTGCCCTCTCTCATCTACGCTTATTAATGCTTCAACCTTGCAGCAGCCCTTGTCCGTTGGCACACAACAATGTTCGTTATTCTCTTTTTTGGTCATTCTCACTACTTCACTCCATATTCTTAATTTTCTGTATAATCAGTATATTCTGATTATACATGGCAGAATTGAGTTTGTCAAGGGTTATTTTGTATCCAGCTGCTTCGGTGAGTGAAAGGAATTAGGTGCGTAGGACAGCTCCGAGCTCCCGAGCTAGCTTATCTATGATTTGCTGCTGAATCTTATTGACCCCTTCATCGGTCAAGGTATGAGAGGACGATTGGAAAGTAATTCTATAGGCGAGGGACTTCTTGCCCGGCGGAAGTTGCCCTCCAGTATAGACATCAAATATGGTAACCTGACTCACTAATGGAAAGCCGCTAATAATATCCTGGACTTGGTGATGGGTTACTCCGGTATCAACCACCAGAGCTATATCCCTAACTATGGCAGGAAAGCGCGATATAGGCTGGAATACTCTATGACCTACGGTAAAGGGCAAAAGTGCCGTCAAGTTAATCTCAAATAGATAAACGTTCCCAGAAATCTCAAAGGCATCCAATACTTTAGGATGCAATTCACCGATAACGCCCAGTCTATTGCCAGCGATAACAATGGAGGCTTGCTTGTTAGGATGTAGACTTTCATCTTCACTCACTTCAAAGCTAGCTTGTACGTCCAGTTGGCTGAGTAAGCCCTCGACTAACCCCTTGGCATCGAAGAAATCCATTAGTCCGCTCTCATCTCGCCACCACTTGTCAAGCCTGGAACCACTTAATATGCCACACAGGACTTCAGGCTCATTAGGTAAGTCCTTCGGATGAGGTAGATATATCCTGCCCAATTCAAAAAGTCTAATGCTACCTTCTTCATGTCTTCTATTTGCCGCCAGGGCAGTTAATAGGTTAGCTCGTAGGTTAGGACGGAGATATTCCTGGTCTGTGGTCATTGGATTAGCCACACGCAAGGGCACAGGTTCAAGGGAATGGGACTCAGGCAGTAGCCTATTTAGCATTTCCCGACTGGTTAATGAATAGGTGATTACCTCCTGAAAGCCATAGCCCGTAAGGCTACGTCTCACCTCCTGTTTAAGACCGAGGATAGGTTCGGGGTCTTGTCTGGGCAGCGGCTCGCTGAGCATAGTAGCTGGAATCTTATCATAGCCAATAATACGGGCTACCTCTTCAACAAGATCGACCGCTTGGTATATATCACTTCGCCAGTAAGGGGCAGTAACCCAGACCTCTGAAGTTGAATCGGCTGGCTTGCAGTCAAAGCCCAGCGAAACTAGCACTTCTACTATCTGGTCAAGGCTAAATTCAATACCCAACAGCCGCTTCACCTTGTTGGTTGATAGCAATATAGGCTTATGGTCTAGCTTGCCTGGGTAGACATCAACTACGCCCTTATCCGCTTTACCCCCGGCTAACTGTACAATCAACTGGGTTGCCCGTTTAAGAGCCGCCAAGGCCAGCTCAGGACGGATGCCCCTCTCAAATCGCATACAAGCCTCGCTGGGCAAAAGCAAAGTCCTACCAGTATAATGTATGCTTGCCGGGTTAAAATTAGCTGCTTCCAGCAGTATTGAGGTAGTCCCCTCAGTTACCTCACTATCGGCACCACCCATAACCCCAGCCACCGCCACCGCCCCCGCCTCATCGGCAATTACCAGCGTCTCCCTGCAAAGAACCCTCTCTACCCCATCCAGGGTAACTATGGCTTCGCCATCAGCAGCCCGGCGGACAATAATCTTCCTGCCTCTAATCTGCTGATAGTCAAAAGCGTGTAGAGGCTGCCCATATTCCAGCATCACATAGTTGGTAATATCTACAATATTGTTTATGGGCCGCATACCACAAGCCAAGAGTCGCTGCTGCATCCATTTTGGAGACTCAGCTATCTCTACACCACTAATTAGGCTGGCACAATACCGGGGGCATAAGTCGGGAGCTACAATTTCCACTGAGATTTGTTGCTCTATAGGAGTTGCTGTTTCTTTATATGTAACCTCGGGAAGGCAAACACTTTGTCCGGTAAGAGCAGCAACCTCTCTGGCTATGCCAATTATTGATAGACAATCAGGACGGTTAGGCGTTACCTCTAAGTCGAGAATCGTGTCCCCCAGATAATCAGCCAACGGCGTGCCCACGGGAGCGTCAGCCGGCAAAACCATAATTGTCTCATGGTTGTCAGAGATGCCCAGCTCCTTCTCCGAGCAAACCATGCCACTGGAAAGAACGCCACGAATTTTGGCTGGTTTCAGGTAGACTAACTGACCACTATGTCCATCAATGAGTTTAGCATCAACATAGGCGAAGGCTATCTTGTCACCAATTTTGAGATTCGGCGCTCCGCACACTACAGTCTGCTGTTCGGTGCCTAAATCAATGGTAGGCAGGCTAAGACGGTCGGCATTGGGATGAGGATTAACAGCCACTATTTGACCGACAACAATATTCTCCCAATCACCGCCGATAGTTTGCTTCCCCTTGACCTCAGTGCCAGCCAGGGTTAAGCGGTTAGCCAAATCAGCCAGAGGCAAGTTAATATCTATATACTCCTGAAGCCACTTGAGTGAAATCTTCATTAGAACTGCCTCAAAAATCTAAGGTCACTACCATAGAACAGTCTAATATCATCAATCCCGTAACGAAGTATAGGCAGACGCTCTATGCCTATACCGAAGGCGAAACTCCCGTAATGTTCTGGGTTAATACCACCACGCTCAAGCACCTGAGGATGGGTCATCCCGGCACCCAATATCTCAATCCAACCAGTATTGCCACACAGCCGGCAACCACTACCATTGCAGACCTGACACTCAATAGCCATCTCCACTCCAGGCTCAACAAAGGGAAAGTAGTCACAGCGGAAGCGCACCTTCCTATCCTCACCGAAAAAACGGCGGGCAAACTCATAGAGCGTACCCTTAAGGTCAGCCATGGTGATACCTTCATCCACAGCCAGACCATCAATCTGGTGGAACATGGGGACATGGGTAGCATCGCTGGCTTCATAACGGTAAACCTTGCCCGGCTCAATTACCCTTATCGGGGGCTTCAGGGTCTCGACAACCCTGGCACTTACCGCAGTAGTGTGGGTGCGAAGGAGCATTTGTCGGTCATCGTCATCTGTCTCAAAATCGACCCAAGAGGTTGACATGGTATCACGGGCTGGGTGTTCTTTAGGAATGTTCAGTGCCTCAAAATTATAGTAGTCCCACTCCACCTCAGGGCCCTCTACTACTTGAAAGCCCATAGAGACAAATATGTCACATATCTCATGCAGTGTTTGAGTAATCGGATGCAGGCGGCCTGTGGGCAAGGGACGGCCAGGTAAGGTAATATCGATATGCTCCTCTTTAGCTGAAACTGCCAGTTGTATCTCTCGTAGTGCCTGCTTCTTTTGTTCTAAACCATTCTCCAGATTGGCTTTTACTTGATTGGCGTAGCCACCCACCGCTTTTCTTTCTTCTAAAGGCAAAGTGGCCAAGCTTCGTAGAATCTTGATTAGCCCACTCTTCTTTCCTAAATAACGGACACGCCAAGATTCCAGGTCCTTAATATCGTTAAGGCCTTCTAACTCTCGCAGTGCATTCGACTTTAGTTCTTCAAGTTGTTGTAGCATAGCCGTCTTGAATTATAGGCTATTAGCCACAAACGGGTCAAGCGAGGGCCTTGTCCATGCCATCATATACATAACCTTATCTGTAAGATTTCCTTGCAATATGCTAAGTAATCAATCAATAAGAATGAATTGATTTACAGCGACTCGTTTTCTATCTGTTTCACCCTCATTCGCAATCCCAATGTCTCGGGCATTCCTACTAGCAACGGAATCCGAATAAGAACGTCCAGCCCAATAACTGTCAAAAACACGTATTGCGGGCCGATGTTATCCCAGATGACCCCGGCCACATAGGCTGCACCAGCGGCAAGTAATAGTCTAAAAAACCGTATGATTCCTATCCACCTGCCCATTTGTTCTGGGGGGACCAACTCAAAACTCATAGCCCCGGCGATAACTAGATTTGTATAGAAAAAGCCCTGCAAGACGCCAGCCGCTATTAGAAACCCGAAGTTTGGTG
This sequence comes from uncultured Dehalococcoidales bacterium, assembly GCA_964597725.1. GTDB lineage: Bacteria > Chloroflexota > Dehalococcoidia > Dehalococcoidales > JAUVZE01 > CAZNEL01. The sequence goes on from CAZQZA010000003.1 coordinate 5,560, forward strand.
CCCAGATAAGCATCAAGTTGGAAGCATAGAAAAAGGGCGCCATCAAGTAGAGAACCTTTTTCCGCCCGATTCGGTCGGCCAGCCTACCTAGAGGAATCCCGAGCACAAGGGGTGTCAGTGCCATACCAGTCACCATTGCCCCAAGCACATATTGCTCAGCACCCTTAACTTCGTGAGCAAATACCTGAGTAAATGGGAGAATCATACCAAAAGGTATAGAGGTGATAGAGATGATAACAAGCCATCGTTTTAGATTACGTCCTTGCTTGAATACTTCAGAAAGGTCTCTGAAGAAGCTAAATCTACTCTCACCCGGGCTTCCCCACCTACGGTTGGATAGTTGTGTCAATATAAGCAGAAACGTGCCAATACTGCCTGCAAAGCCAACAAAAAATAAAGGTCTAATACCGCTTGCTGTCACACCGCCAAAAGTCGTGACTAGCAAAGCTCCAATCATGGGCCCCATAATCCCCAATAACCCCGAGGCCACAGTTTCACAGAAACTCATGCCAGTGGCCCTGTCCTCATTCGTTAGTGAATTCCCACAAATGGTAGCACAACTATGACCGCTTATTATGAACCCCATTTGATACGCAATCATAGCAATGATAATAATGGTCCAGCTCTGAGCCACACCGTAGATAAGATATGAGAGTACAAGTAGAACGATGCTGATAAGGTAAATTATCTTGTTGCCAATCCTATCGATTAGCAATCCGGCGAGCGGACTCAGTAAACCGGCAATGCCTATCCCAACACTGTTCACTATGCCTAATTGCGTGGCGCTAGCTCCCAGTGCTACAGTGTAAATGGAAAGATAGGGAAAGATTAGTTGATAAACAAACCGTTCAGCAGATGATCGCGCTACTGTGATTTTCCAATCGCGCGGTTGCCTTCTTAAGAAACCAATACCTTTTGAAATAGCACCAGCCGTGGTTTTAGCCATGAACATCAGTCCCATTCTTCTCAGAAGGCTACTTCCGTGAGGAAAGTTTGTATTAAGTGCTCCTCAAAAGAGGAACGAGGGCGCAAAATGTAAGAATGGCTAGGCAATCTAACGTTTTAGTCTTGAATTTTCCCCTTAACTACGGTTACTAGATTAGCAAAGGATTCAGGTTCTCTAACTGCCATCTCAGCTAGCATCTTGCGGTTAATGTCAATTCCCGACTTCTTTAAGCCGTCCATAAACTGGCCATAATTAAGACCGTGGGCTCGACTAGCGGCACTAACTCGTAAAATCCATAGACGCCTCATATCACCCTTGCGCTCTCGACGATGGCTATAGGCATAGCTTAGTGACTTGAGCATAGACTCATGAGCCCGGCGATAAAGGGAATGTTTCGTTGCTCGATGCCCTTTGGTCAAAGCTAACACCTTCTTGTGTCGGCGATGAGCAGTTACTCCTCTTTTTACTCGTGGCAATGTATCCCCCCCATTTATTTCACCCCATAGGGTAAAAGCCTTTTTATCCTAGCCTTATCACTGGCACTTATCGGTATTTTTTCATCAAAAAGGCGCTTAGTCCGCTTGGTTTTTCGACGTCGCAGGTGGCTTTTTGGTCCCTTAGTCCGCATGAGTTTGCCGGTGCCAGTAATATGGAAGCGGCTCTGTGCTCCTTTATGGGTTTTAATTTTTGGCATTTACGGTTGTTGTACCCCCCTCTGTTTTAGTCCTCTGAGAAGTCGATAGGATTATGTGCATCCGCTTCCCTTCCAGCAGTGGCTGCCGCTCAACAGAAGCCACTTCTTTTAGCGACTCTGACATTCTTTGCAATAGTTTCCATCCAATATCAGGATGGGTAATTTCCCTCCCCCTAAACATCACGGTTACCTTGACTTTGTCCCCACCAATTAGTAGTTTCTTAGCTATTTTAGCTTTAGCCTCAAAATCATGGATGCCAATCTTAGGTCGTATCCGGACCTCCCTCAAAAGAGAAGTTTTCTGACTCCGCCTGGCTTCACGGTCTTTCTTGGCCTGTTCAAATTTATACTTTCCGTAATCAAGGAGGCGACATACCGGTGGTACTGCCGTAGCCGCTACCTCAACCAAATCAAGACTACGCTTCCTCGCTGTCTCCAGCGCCTGGCTTAATGGCATGACCCCTAACTGCTCCCCCTTCTCCCCTATGAGGCGAACTTCCCTAGCTCTAATTCGCTCATTAACACGCACTTCCTTAACTATGTTTTTATTTACCTCCTCAAACTACGGATATATCCTGCAGTCAGAAACTATAACACATTCTCTCAGGCTAATCAAATTATAACTTTAAGTCTTTTACCTTATTTGCTATAACTCTCTTGAGAGTTTCTTTGAAGCTTTTCAAAGATAGCGGGGATACCTGTTCACCACTACGTAGCCGGACGGAAACAGTAGATGAAGCTACCTCTTTGTCTCCCACCACCAGCATATAGGGTATTTTACCAAGCTGCGCCTGCCGGATTTTGAGGTTTACTCTCTCCGAGCGGGCATCAACCTTAATGCGCACACCTTCGCTTTTAAGTTCAGCTTCCAGCTTATAAGCGTAGTCTAGGTTACGGTCTGCAACTGGAATCACCACTACCTGAACCGGCGCTAGCCACACTGGAAAGGCACCACCATAGTGCTCAATGAGTGAAGCCAGAAAGCGTTCCATGCTACCCAGCACAGTGCGATGCACCATGGCCACTGAATGCTCCTGTCCATCCTCACCAACATAAGTAACATCAAAACGTTGGGGCAAGTTAAAATCAACCTGAATAGTAGGGCCCTGCCACCCTCGCCCTAGGGTATCCTTAAATTTAATGTCTATTTTAGGTCCGTAAAATACGCCTTCTCCCGGGTCTATATCGTAATTGAGCCCGAGACGAGCCAGTGCTTGGCCTAAAGTCTGGGTAGCCTCCTCCCAAGCCTGGATAGTGCCGGCATATTTCTCAGGTCGGGTGGAAAGTAACATCTGATAATTGGTAAAGCCAAAGGTGTCTATCATAAAGAGAGCCAAATCTAATACTCCTACTACCTCATCTTCTAGTTGGTCAAAGCGGCAAAAAATGTGGGCATCATCCTGAGTGAAGCCCCTAACCCGGGATAAACCATGTAACACCCCAGAGCGCTCATAGCGATAAACCGTACCCAGCTCGGCATAACGTAGCGGTAGCTCACGGTAACTACGCAGCTTTGTCCTATAAATCAGGATGTGCCCCAGGCAATTCATCGGCTTAATGATATACTCCTGCCCCTCTACCTCCATTGGAGCATACAAGTAGTCACGATAAAATTCCCAGTGACCACTGGTCTTCCACAAGTCCAGTTTAGCAATATGAGGAGTGTATACTATATCATAGCCACGCTTAATATGCTCATCCTTCCAGAAATCCTCAATAACACGACGTATCACCGCTCCCTTCGGGTGCCAATGAACCAGCCCGGGTCCGGCCTCCTCATGAATACTAAAGAGGTCAAGTTCCCTGCCCAACTTCCGGTGGTCACGCTTGGCAGCCTCATCAAGGTCTTTAAGGTGTTCGGCCAGAGCCTTTTGGGTATCAAAAGCAATGCCATAAATTCGCTGTAACATGGGACGGTGTTCATCACCCCGCCAGTAAGCTCCGGCAATGCCGACCAGCTTAAAGGCTCCAATTTCTCCGGTGAAATCTACATGAGGCCCACGACACAAATCAACAAACGAACCTTGCCGAAACAAGCTAACCTTCTCGTCTGGGATTTCATCAATCAACTCCAACTTATATGGCTGGTTGGCGAACAATCGCCGAGCTTCTCCCTTATCCATTTCCTCTTTAACAAAAGGCGTATTTAAAGCGATTATTTCAGCCATCTTGGTCTCAATGAGTGGCAAATCGTCAGGCTTCAGTGAGCAAGGTAGCTCGAAATCATAATAAAAGCCATTTTCAATAGCCGGTCCAATGCCAAACTTGGTATCAGGGAAAATAGACAGCACCGCCTCCGCCATAACATGAGCTGCCGAATGCCGCATTATCTGTAACTTGTCATCTTCAGTTGTCGTCTGTTTGTTACTGATAGCCATAGCTAAAAACTTCTCAATCTGCTAAATGAAAACCTCCCACCCCGACTGAGGAGGAGAGGTCTGACCACTCCCGCTACTACTCTACTTGAACCAAATCTATGAAGCTACTGACAACCACTCTTTTTGATTGAAGCACTTAATTAATCTACAAATTTCATTATACCAGCCTCAAGCTATAAGTGCAATCACCTCAGTCAAAGTGGGCTAGTTCAGCAGTAAAGGTTATGATACTTCAGATGCCCCCATGATAAAGAAGGTCTTCCCTATCCTGGCTCTATCCGTCTTTTCCTCCATGCTAGGTGTCGGAATAATATCTCCACTTTTACCTCTTTATGCTGAGAACCTGGATGGGCTACTTTAATGCTGCCTTTTTCACCGGCTTTGGCTTCGGCCCCTTGCTTGGTGGAGTGTTAACTGACCACTTTTGGAATGACTGTTGCCTTCTACACTATGGGTGGTCTTGGGGGTACCATTTCTATGCCGGCTGCCTCAGCCCTGACTGTAGAAGAGGGCAGGAAATTCGGGATGGGCTCAACTATCGCTGTATTTACCATGTCAATGAGTATAGGTATGGCTATAGGGCCAATTGCATCTGGGGTAATAGCTGACTTTATCAATATTAATTCAGTGTTTTACTTTGGCGCAGCTCTAGGACTCTTCGGAACCACCCTGTTTATCTGGTTTACTAAACAATGCCGTAGAAGCCGGTATTACTATTACTGTCATTGAGCTGGCTACAACCCTCTTTGGTGTAATTCAAAGGGCTAGGAGGCATATTTTTGTAATGCAGAACAGAAGGATTTATAATGTTGTGCTACTAACTAAACGGGACGGTAACTTTACAAGCTGACTAGTTATCCTGACTTGGAAGATTAAGGTATAATGGAAAATCACGAGTAACATAATCAGCACAGGCAGGATTTATGTTGAGAGCTAACAAATCAGAAGAACGGGGGAACCCTATTAAGAAATTTGGCCTTCGATTACCTTTTTCGGGACTGCTGCCCCTTTTCGTGTTGGCACACTTTAGCCATCACCTAGTGACTGCCCTACCGATACCACTTTTGCCGATGATCCGCACTGACTTTGCCCTTGATTACACCCGCTCTGGCTTGGTAATCTCGGCGTTCAGTTTGTCATATGGCATCGGCCAGTTACCGGCGGGATGGCTCACTGACCGTATCGGACCACGCATATTAATTACTATCGGTATCTGTGGTGTGGCGTTGGCTGGGCTTCTGGTCGGCCTTTCACAAACCTATACTATGTTGATTCTCTTCCTAGTGTTAATGGGGTTACTGGGTGGTGGCTATCACCCCGCCTCTCCACCTCTGGTCGCTGCATCGGTTGAGCCCAGGAATCAAGGCCGAGCACTTGGATTCCACATGATTGGCGGCAGTGCTAGTTTCTTCCTGGTACCACTCATCGCCGCTGCCATTGCCACTGCCTGGGGATGGCGTGGCCCATTCATCACACTAGCTATTCCCGCTATGGTATTCGGAATCGTGTTTTATGTACTCCTAGGCCGATGGGTAGGCACTAAGAAAACTGAGCATACGGTAATCAGCACCCACGAAGAGACACTACCCACTCCACGCCGCATACGCTACTTGGTATCCTTTATCATACTAAGCACCTTCAGCGGAGCCGTAGTTATGTCCGCGATCTCGTTCATTCCACTGTTTGTAGTTGACCGCTTCGGTGTTAGTGAGGGGGCAGCCGCAGCGCTTGTAGCCGTTATTTACTCCGCCGGGCTCTGGGCAAGCCCTTTAGGTGGACATCTCTCCGACCGTTTAGGGACAGTGCCGGTGACACTGGTAGCGTGCCTCATTACTGGCCCGGTCATCTACCTGTTGAACCTGGTGCCCTACGGCTTGGGTTTCGGTGCTTTATTACTTATCATCGGTATGGCTATGTATATCCGCATGCCAGCAGCAGAAGCTTACATCATTAGCCACACTTCAGAGCGCCACCGTTCGACTGTATTGGGCATATATTACTTTGGCAGTATGGAAGGAGCTGGCGTGATAACGCCGATAATAGGCTATCTCATTGACCAGTACGGCTTCTACCTAAGCTTCACCATCGCTGGTGTCGCTCTGGTGGCGGTGACTCTGCTCTGCGCTATCTTTCTATGGGGCAGGTCAAACTAAATATGCCTTATCCCACTTCTATCAAAGGTGCCACCCAGTCAATGCCCAGCTCACCTAGCTTAACAAGGGAAGGTCGCCCGCCAGGCCAGCCCATCATTTCGTAATATGTCTCCATGGCTTTATGAAAGGCTTCGGGGTCTAGGGCTACACCCTGGAGAGGTCCCGAGGCTTGGGGAGTGAAAAAGCGCTGCGGCATATTATCGTCCTGAGGTGTGAGGCCCTGCCTAAGGTTGAAAGCCCGTGTCAAATTAGCTGCCCTCTCTCCCACTTTCATCAGTTCGAAGACGCTGGTATTCCAACCAGTAGCTGCGCTGACCAAGTCAGACACCCTCTGGAACCCCACTGAACCATAAACTATAACAAAGTAGCAACAGACGGCACTATTCAAGAAGTGTATCCAATTAGAATGGTAGGTGAGTATACGCATTTTAGCTGGAGACAGGTCATCAACAGGTAAGGGCTCGAGGATGCCTAGGGCTTTCAAGTCTTCCAGTAGCGGGGTCATACCAGTGTAGCCGGAATCATGTATATTGTGGCAGTGGTCAGCCCCCGTCGGCGATGTAGCAAAACCAACACCCATACCCTGCTTCCAGCGTGGCTCGTGCATGGGTAGCTCCTGACCCTTAATGTGGAGGGCAAATTCCTCAGACCCCTGGCCTATCTCCTTAGATGCCCGGGCCACACCCTCCGACAGCAAAGCCCCCAAACCTTCGCGCCGAGCAATCTGCTCAACCATCTGTATCATTGCCTGCTTATTGCCGAAGCGGAGGTCCAGCCCCCCCGTGTCCTTCACGGTGAGAAGACCATGTTCAAAACACTCCATAGCGAAAGCGATAGTGACACCGCAGGATATGGTATCTATACCGTAGGCAGCCGCCAGTTCATTCCCTTTAGCGATAGCTTTCAAATCATCTATCCCGCAGTTGGGGCCCAGGGCAGCTATTGTTTCGTATTCCGGACCTCCATAGCGAGGGTCAACCGTATAGGGCTCATCCACCTTTACCTCCCGTTTGCACTGAACAGGGCAGGCAAAGCAACTTCTCCTCCTCACTAGGATTGTAGCATTCATAGCTTGACCAGTTATTTTATCGACTTCATCAATTGAACCCAGTTGGAAATTACGTGTGGGTAAGCCTCCTGCCTTATTTAAGGCTGGAATAACCCGGCCTGTGCCCAACTCCCGTAGCGTCTTGTTGGTTATCGGAGTATTATCTCTAACCCAACGACCGATTTTGCTGACGGCCTCTGGGTCCGCCAATGACAGGCGTTGGTGGCCACGGCAAGCCACCGCTTTAAGATTCTTAGAACCCATCACTGCCCCCATACCCGTCCTGCCGGCAAAAGCATCTAGGTCGTTCACTACGCAGGCGAAGCGTACCAGTTTTTCTCCACCGGGCCCAATCTGAGCTACCTTTATCCCATGGTCACCCAGTTCTTCACGGATGGTATTCTGGCACTCCAAGGTTTGCATACCCCACAGGTGCCCGGCATCCTTGATTTCAGCCTGGCCGTCTTGAATAAAAAGATAGACCGGCTTCTCTGCCCTGCCCTCCACAATAATGGCATCAAAACCAGCCAGCTTAAGCTCAGTTCCCCAGTAACCTCCAGCCTCAGCTTCACCAAAGCCCCCGGTCAGGGGCGATTTGCCACCTACGCTATGACGGCCACAGCCTCCTACCGGAACCCCTGTCAGCGGGCCAGCAGCAAAGATGAGCTTGTTCTTAGGGTCCAGGGCGTCTATCCCCGGCGGAACCTCCTTAAGTAGAAAATAGCCGACAAACCCCTCACCACCAAGATATTGACGGTAAAAGTTTTCTGGCGGCTCCTCGGTGACTGACTTTCCCGAGGACAGGTCAACCCTTAAAATCCGCCCAGTATAGCCATGCGGCATGGGACTTACCTCCTTTTCAAAGTTAGAATTTTATCTCCTATCTGCCTGGCTCTTAAGGTGGAATTTATCTATTGTACATTATGGTGGGCTCGGCAGGATTCGAACCTGCGACCAATCGGTTATGAGCCGACCGCTCTGCCGCTGAGCTACGAGCCCGGTAGAATATAGGACAGAACCCAGACTCGCCAAAACCTGTACAAAAGGAATCACCAGGAAAGGCAAGAATCCTTTATTGCCTATGTAACAAAATTATACTTGGCTCAGCTGCTAGTGTCAACAACAGTGTCGAGCATTACCATCTGTATAGATTTTCTAGCAACACATGTAGTCCTGTGATAGAGCTTCCATCAGATTTTCTCAGTGCATGTGTCACTAAACATATGAACGAGCACAAATTTCTTATTCATTGATTTTTAGTTGTATAATTGTTGGAAAGGTACACTGCAATTCCCTGAGTGTTATTAGTCAGGTAAATTACTATGATAATAAAAAACAAGGATACACTGGCTACAACCAAATTAAGAAAACAAGCTTTAGACATTATTGAAGCTGGTATCGCCAGGGTTCTTCCGCCAAACATCATGAAATCTGCGGTACGATATGATGCCGCCAGCAGAGCTCTTACTATAAATGGTGACACCTATCGCCTATCTACAGGCCGGGTATTTGTTATCGGCGGAGGCAAGGCGTCTGGCCTCATGGCAGAAACATTAGAGGCTATAATTAATCCTAAGAATATATCTGCCGGGGTGGTTAATTGTAAAAGCAGGGATTATAAAACAAACAAAACAAAAATAATACCAGCTGGCCATCCCATTCCTGACCAAAGGGGCATTAGTGGCGTAAAAGAGATGCTAGCTCTCAAACAGCACTATTCCATAAATGAAAATGATTTAGTGATATGTTTAATTTCAGGTGGCGGGTCTGCTTTAATGCCTTACCCAGTTGATAAAGTAAGCTTGGAAGATAAACAAAGCATTACAGAATCGCTATTGAGCTCTGGAGCTGAAATAGCTGAAATTAACGCAGTAAGAAAACATTTATCCAAGATTAAAGGAGGGCGGTTAGGTCATTTTTATTCACCAGCAACTGTTGTTTCCTTGATATTATCTGATGTAATTGGCAATGACCTGGCTATTATTGCTTCTGGCCCCACCGTTCCTGACCCCACAACTTTTTCAGACGCCTATGATGTATTACAAGGATACGACTTACTAGACCGGACACCAAAAAGTGTTATCGACTTCTTGAAGAAAAGTTGCCAAGGAGAGGTAGCAGAAACTCCCAAAAACTTAAATAATTGTTATAATTACATAATTGGAGATAACAAACTAGCTTTGGAAGCTATGCTTAAAAAAGCAACTGAGATGGGACTTTCACCATATATTATTACTACTGAGCAGAAAGGTAATACAAGCGCTGTTGCCTGGTCTAGGGCAAAGGAGATACTGAACGCAAGATATGCTGGATATGATGCTATTATACTTGGTGGTGAAACAACTCCAAAATTACCCACCGCTGCTGGAAGAGGCGGTAGGAATCAACACTATGTTGCTACATCCATGTTGGCAATGAAACCATACACTGGTGAATGGGTAATTGCCAGCGTAGGGACCGACGGTTCGGATTTCCTGCCTGATGTAGCGGGCGCCATAGTAGATAAAAACTCCTTAGATATTGCTAAAGCCAAAGAAATAGATGTGGAATCCTATCTTGCTATATATGACAGCAACACGTTATTAGACAGGATTGGTAAGTCGCTGGTAATAACCGGTGACACTGGAACTAACGTGGGTGATGTCATCATATATCTTCTAAAATGATATGGCTTTATTATGTCTTCATCCATATATTAATGGTGAAACAACACGTTAGGAGGTTATACTATGCCAATAATCGTTGTGCCCGATGATGAACCCCCCGTACTGGCGGGAACAGTTGAGGAAGAACGGCTTGGACAGCTTGGAGAAGTACGCATCTATAACTCCAGAGCCTTTGATGAGGAAACATTACTGTCCCGTATTGCCGATGCCGATATTGTATATAACATCCGCTCGACCAGTGTCTTCAGCCGAAATGTAATGAGGAATTGCCCTAAATTGAAGTTAATCGCTATATATGGGGTGGGATACGACAATGTGGATGTACCAGCAGCATCTGAACTAGGTATAACAGTTACCAATACCCCTGGCTACTCCGCCGTGGCTGTCGGTGAGATGTCACTGTCTTTGATGCTGGCGGTAGCTCACAAGCTAACTCAAAACGACCGTAACATACGGGCTAGCGGTTGGGCACGGGAATACTCTTCACAGCTTTACGGCAAGACGCTAGGGGTAATCGGTACCGGGAGCGTAGGCCAGAGGGTAATCCAACTTGGAAAAGCCATTGGCATGAAGGTCATCGCCTGGACCCTTCACCCCTCCCCAGAACGAGCTACAGAGTACGGTGTAGAGTTTGTTACCCTGGAAGAATTGATGCGCCAGTCGGATGTGGTATCAATCCATGTCCTGGGATTGCCGCAGACCGATAAACTTATCGGGAAGCGCGAGCTGGCGCTGATGAAACCTACGGCGATGCTGATTAATACTGCCCGCGGTTCAGTGGTAGATGAGCCGGCCCTGGTTGAAGCTCTACAGAATGGTATGATTGCCGGTGCTGGTCTGGATGTGTTCGCCAACGAACCTCTGCCTCTAGACCACCCACTGCGGAGTACTGAGAATGTGGTGTTATCACCGCATACGGCTTCCATGGTACCCGAAGCCACCCTAGTTGGTCTGGCAATGGCGGTGGATAACGTGGCTAACTTTCTCCAAGGGCACCCCACTAACGTGGTCAATCCTACCCCACAGGGATGACCACTCCTCGTCTTGGTGATATGCCACTAATGTGCTGGACAAGCACACCGACTTGCGTGCCAGAAGTAAAGATTGCTATGATTGATTTGAAGGATGAACAAAAAGGACCTAGTTAAAGCCTTGGCTAAGGCGGTGGGTCGAGAAGATGTCTTGCTCTCACCATTAGATTTGATAGCCTACTCCTACGATGCCACCGGTAAGCACTCCTTACCTGATGTGGTTGTCTTCCCTAATAGCACTGCTGAAGTATCCGCTATCATGAAGATAGCCCATCGGGAGCAGGTTCCGGTGGTACCCCGGGGTGCTGGTACTAACCTCACTGGTGGCACTGTACCCAGCCGAGGAGGTATCGTTCTGGAGTTAAGCCGTCTCAACCGAATCCTGGACATAGACACCGCTTGTCATAGAGCGGTAGTCGAGCCCGGAGTAGTCAATCTCGACCTTCAGAACGTCTTGCAACCCCTGGGCTTTATGTATGCTCCCGACCCTGCCAGCCAGAAGAGCTGTACCCTAGGCGGAAATGCAGCCGAGGATGCCGGAGGGCCACACTGCCTCAAGTATGGAGTAACCTCTAATCATATCTGTGAACTGGAACTGGTTCTGGCCGATGGCCAGATTGTTCAGTTGGGTAATTCCACTGACGATAGCTATGGCTACGACCTGCTTGGTCCCGTAGTGGGCTCCGAGGGTACTCTGGGGATAGTCACCAAGCTGGTGCTGCGCATTATACGCCTTCCCGAATCACTTCAGACGATGTTAGCTATCTTTGAAACACTGGACGACGCCGGCCAGACTGTCTCTGACATCATCGCTGCTGGTATCATCCCTGGAGCTTTGGAGTTACTGGATAACCCTGTGGTCCAAGCTGTAGAGGCCAGCTTCCACGCTGGCTATCCATTGGATGCCGAGGCACTTCTACTTATCGAGCTCGATGGGGTGAAAGAAGGCCTAGAGCGACAGACCCAGCGGGTAGTGGAGATATGTAATGCCAATAATGCCCGGGAGGTAAAGTTGGCCCGCACCACAGCCGAAAGGGAAGGCCTATGGCAAGGCCGCCGGGGAGCTTTCGGCGCTATAGCCAGGGTGCGCCCTGCTTATGTGGTGCAGGACGCAACAGTACCCCGAAACAAACTCGTGCCCATGCTTCGTGAGGTAAGTAAGATTGCTCAGAAGTATGAGCTGCTCATTGGCAATGTAGCCCATCTCGGCGACGGCAATCTTCATCCTCTGTTGATGTACGACAATAGAGACCCCGAAGAAAGCGAGCGAGCAGAAAAGGCAGGCAAGGAGATATTGGCAGCCTGCGTTGCCCTAGAGGGTACCATCTCAGGCGAGCATGGTATCGGCCTGGAGAAGCAAAGCAGCATGCCCCTTATGTTTAGCCCTAGCGAACTAGAGCTGATGCGCCAGGTCAAGGATGTTTTCGACCCAGAGGGAATTTTAAACCCGGGAAAGATAATGCCCTTACAGGAATCGACAATCGAAGTCGTCGATAGTGAGGTAATATCAACATACACTCCGGAGAAAGGCAAGAGCCTCCAGGATGAGCTGGTGGAAACACTTGGTCAGGACAAGGTGCTGGCCAATCCACAGGAGCTAGCTGCTTACCAAGTTGATGAGAAGTTGCCTTCCCTGGTTGTCTTCCCATCCCATACTGACCACATCTGCCAGGTAGTCAAAGCCGCCAACCGACATGGAGTGCCCCTTATCCCCTGGGGAAACGGCTCCAAACAGGCTACGGGCTTACCTCTAGCCGAAATAGGCATTGCCCTTTCTCTAAAAAATATGAACCGTCTTCTGGAGCTAGACGCCCCTAACCTGACCGCCAAGGTAGAGGCAGGCATGAACCACGCTGAATTGCAAAGGGAACTGGCGAGGCATGGCCTTTGCTTTCCCCTGGAGCCGGCGGATATGGAGTCGGCAACAATTGGGGGTAGCCTGGCCACTAACAGCAATGGTCCGGGACGCCTAGCCTATGGCACTGCCCGAGACCTAATCCTCGGAATAACAGCAGTGACTCCCGCCGGTGAAGTTGTTCATGTCGGGGGTAAGACGATGAAAAATGTGGCTGGCTACGACCTGCGCAAGCTGTTTCTTGGTTCCTGGGGTACCTTAGAGGTCATCACCGAGGCCATCTTAAGATTGTTCTACCTCCCCGAAGAGCATAAAACCATGCTGTTAAGATTCCAAAATATCGAAAGTGTCTCACAGATGGTAAGGCATATTTCAAATTCTTTTCTACGACCTGAATCCATGGAGATAATAGATGCCACCGCTGCTCAGAGTCCGGGGCTAGAGGCCAGCTTCAAACTCCAAGAGAACGAAGTCCTACTCCTAGTGGGCACTGCTGGAAGCAGAGAGGAAGTCAAGCGCTATATAACGGAGGTCCGAGCACTGGCAGAGGCAAATAACGCTCAGGCCATTACTGTACTGAGCGGCACTGAGGAAGAGGAAGCCTGGATTAGTCAGCGACGGATTCAGCTATACTCAGCTCCAGGAATGGTAAGAGGTAAAGCCGTCGTACCCATTCACAGAACAGGAGACATGTTCCAGGAGATTCAACAGGCTGCCACCAAGCACGGACTCCAGATTGGTATCACTGGACATGCTGGTAAGGGTATACTCTATCCCGCTCTCTTCTCGAAGAACCATGATGCCCAAGATAATAAAATGTTGCTGGCAATAGCTGACCTAGTCCAAAGCGCTGACAAACTAGCTGGGTTCTTCCTAGTAGAGAGTGGTCCTCCTGAGATAAGACAGGCTTATGACATCATCAGCCAACGTAGCGATTATGGACTAATGAAACACCTCAAACAGACCTTTGACCCCCAAAACATCTTTAACCCAGGGAAAATAGTAAGGAACTTCTAAGCGTGTCGGAAGAATTACAAAAACTCTCTGAGGCATTAATCCGCTGCAATAAATGTGGCTTCTGCCTGGCGGGGTGTCCCATCTACAAGGTTACTGGTATTGAGTGGACAGTAGCTCGGGGAAGGCTGATTCTTTTGCGCAGCGTCCTCGACAATGAGCTGGAACTCCATGAGCTGACCGAGCCCCTCTTCAACTGTCTCACCTGCAACTGCTGTGTTGACCACTGTCCCATGGAAATAATGACTGATGAGATCATTCTTAAGGCTAGAGCTGAGCTGGTAAAGGAAAAGGGTCAACCCTGGATACAAAGGCTCATCTTCCACAAGCTACTGCCTAACCCCTCTCGGCTACATAAACTGATAAGACCACTGGGCTGGCTTCAAGCCAGTGGTTTGCGGTCAGCAGCCAGAGGTCTTGGTCTTACCAGGCTACTGGGTAGCACCGGCAAGGCAGAGCCAATATTGCCTCGGGTACCCTTCAGACACCATATAACCAGTGCTTCCTCACCAAGACTAGAACACCCTGAGTATCGGGTAGCCTACTTCGTAGGCTGTGCTGGCATCAACCTTATTCCCCAGGTAACTGAGGCAGCCATCCGGGTGCTCAACAAGCATAATGTAGAAGTGGTGATACCAGACTTTGTCTGCTGTGGTATGCCTGCCTATGGCTATGGTGATATGGAATCAGTCCTGAATATGGCCAGGAAGAACACTGACCTGGCTCGCTCCCTAGAAGTTGATGCCATCATTACTACTTGTGCTACCTGTGGGTCTCTGCTAAAGCGATACCCAAATCTTCTGAGCGAAGATGCTAGTTACTCAACCCAAGCCAGTGCCTTCGCCGGTAAGGTCAAGGACATTAGCGAGTTTTTAATAGACATCGGGTTAAATATTGAGATGGGCACCCTCAAACACAAGGTTACCTACCACGACCCTTGCCATCTGGGTCGATTTCAAAAGGTAACTAGCCAGCCACGTCAAATACTGCAAAGTATCCCCGGGGTGGAATTTATAGAGATGTCTGAGTCAAATATATGTTGCGGTGCCGCTGGCTCATACAGTTTAGGCCACTATGACCTGTCGATGAAGGTGCTGGCGCGGAAGATGCAGAATGTAGCCCAGACGGATGCTGACCTTCTTGTCACCTGCTGTCCTAGCTGCTCCATGCAGCTTGCCCACGGCATAAGAGAGCATGCCCTGGAGATGAAGTGTATAGAGCTGGTAGAACTCCTGGACCTAGCCTACCGTTCCGCCTGACCTGAAAAATCAGAATTTACACCGTCTTGCCGCCGCTAAGCTAGTTTTAGCTTAATCATAGACTTCTTTGCTCTAGCTATAATAGGTATGATATAATTAAAGATGACAATAAAGACAGTAGCTACCAATCGCAAAGCTTACCACGATTATCATCTACAGGATAGCATTGAAGCCGGTATTGCTCTCACTGGCACCGAGATAAAATCAATCCGTGCCGGGAGGGTGAGTTTACGTGAGGCTTTTGTTAGACCTGAGGGAGTTGAACTATGGCTACTGAATGCTCATATTGCTCGCTATGAGCAAGGTAGTTATCTGAGTCATGAGCCAACCAGACCACGAAAGCTCTTACTACACCGTAAACAGATTGATAACCTCATCAGTAAGGTGCAGGAAAAGGGCTTTACTTTGGTGCCACTGAAATTATATATTAAAGATGATATTGCCAAAGTTGAGGTGGCATTAGCCAGAGGTAAAAGGCAATACGACAAACGAGAAGCTATAACTCGCCGGGAGACAGAAAGAGAGATTAGACGAGTCGTAAAGAGGCAGCGATTGTAAAGGAGGTGATTTACAGCTAAGCTGTCCATAGTCAGTGGGGACGCAAGGGTTCGACAGGGGAGGTAGGCTACAGGATTGCAAGCCGAGGTGCCACTAACCTCGTAAAACAAGTGGCAAAAAATAACTGGCGAAGAACCAGTATTACTTGCTGCCTAATTAAATAGACAGCACATCCAACCTGACCTTGCCTCAATGGGTTGGGATTGGGTGCCGAAAAATTGAGGTGCCGCAGTCCAGACGTCGATAAGGACTGCGAAAGAACCATCGGCTGGTCTGGCTAAACTCGGTCGGCAGAGGTTAGTCAGGCAAGATTAAAGAGCTGACTAAGCTTGTAGCATATTCTGGGCAGTCTCTTCTGGACGGGGAGTTCAATTCTCCCCCGTCTCCACCAGTTTAAAATACCGCTTTGGAACTCATCATTCAGAGCGGTTTTTTGTCGCCTAAGCATCAAAATTTTATTCAGGGATTCAAGCTAGAATAAAGGCCAATCTGAGAAACGTCCATAACCAAGTGGCTGGTTATCAGGTCACTGTAGAGGTTTAGCCTGTCCATCTTTCTCAATTCTTACTGCGCACACCTTCAGTTCAGGTATCTTAGACACGGGGTCAAGAGCCGGGTTAGTGAGTACATTGGTAGGGCTTTCCGCAAAATGGAAGGTCATGAAGACTACTCCGACGGGTGAAGTCTCGGTTACCTTGGCTTTGGCCATCACCTCTCCTCGCCGAGAGACGACTTTTATCGTTTCACCATCAGCAATACCTAACCTCAGGGCATCCTTGGGGTTTATTTCTACTTCCTCTTCCCCCTTGAATATGTTGAGCCCGTTTACCTTTCGGCTCATGGTGCCGGTATGAAAGTGAAATAGGCTGCGCCCTGTAGTCAGCACCAGCGGATACTCATCATCAGGAAGTTCCACAGGTGGCTTATACTCTAGGGGTATAAACCTGCCCTTACCCCGGGTGAACTGCTTAGTATGAAGGATTGGTGTTCCGGGATGTTCTTGAGTCGGGCAAGGCCATTGCAGCCCTCCTGCCTCCAGACGCTCATAGGAAATACCACCGTAACTTGGAGTGAGACGGGCAATCTCATCCATAATTTCAGACGGATGAGTAAACTCAAAGCCTTTACCATTCATCCTCTGCCCAATCTGGCAGGTAATCCACCAATCAGATTTAGAATTACCCACCGGTTCGATGACCTTTCTCACTCTCTGCACCCGCCGTTCAGTATTGGTAAAGGTGCCATCCTTCTCGGCAAAGGTTACGCCGGGCAGAACAACATGAGCTAGCTGGGTTGACTCGGTCAGGAAAATATCCTGAGCAACAAAGAGGCCAAGTCTCCCCAGTGCCTCTCGGACATGACTGGCATCAGGCTCACTTAGCATAGGGTTCTCACCGATAAGGTAAAGAGCCTTTATCTTACCTTGGTAGGCAGCTTCCAGAATCTCAGTGATAGTTAGCCCTGGTGTGGGTGACAATGTGCCACCCCAAGCCGCTTCAAATTTCTCTCTGATGGCAGAGTCGGCTACTGCTTGATAGCCGGGGTACACATTAGGCAGAGCGCCCATGTCACAAGCACCCTGCACATTATTCTGACCCCTAAGTGGATTTACCCCGCTGCCCGGCTTCCCAATATTCCCGGTAAGCATTGCCAGATTTGCGGTAGCTATGACGTTATCAGTCCCGTGGGAATGCTGTGTGATACCCATAGCGTAAAGGAGAGCGGCGGGGCGGTTAGTAGCATACATAAGGGCGGCTTCGATTATTTGGCTTGAGGGTACACCGGTAACTTTTTCCACAAAAGCCAGGTCAAACCCCTCAAGTGATTCCTTAAAGGCCTCAAAATTCTCACAACGCTCCTCAATAAAGGCCGAGTCAAGTAATTTTTCATCCACAATAACCTTCATCATACCCATGAGCAGAGCAACATCGGTGCCCGGGTTATGCCGTAGCCATATATCGGCAAAGCGCACCAGGTGAATTTCACGAGGATTGGCTACGATGAGCTTTGTCCCGCGGCGCACCGCTTTCTTTACATTAAACCCGATTACCGGGTGAGTCTCAGTGGTATTAGTGCCAATAGCTAGAATACGGGCAGCGTCACCAATATCACTGATGGAGTTGGTCATCGCCCCGCTGCCAAAGGACTGGACGAGACCAGTTACCGAGGGAGCATGGCACAGGCGAGCGCAGTGGTCAATATTGTTAGTGCCCAGTACTGCCCGGGTAAATTTCTGGATAATGTAATTTTCCTCGTTAGTGCACTTGGCTGAGGAGATTACCGCTACCTGCTCTTTTGAATAACCAGTCAATTTACTGGCAACCAAGTCCAGTGCTTCATCCCAGTTGGCCTCAGTAAGCTCCCCATTTCGCCTGATAAGTGGGTTGGACAAACGTTCCGGGTGATGAACAAATTCACTAATACCGTAGCGACCCTTGACACAAAGCCGACCCTTACTAGCGGGATTTTCCCTACTGCCCTGTATCGAAACAATATGACCATCACGGATGCCAAGGTACATCCCGCAGCCAACGCCACAATAAGGGCAGGTAGTCTCCACTTCCCCTATTGGCGGCATGGCACTTTTAGGCATCAAGGCATTAACCGGGCACCGGGCAACACACTCACCACACGACTGGCAAATTGATTCTAACAGGGGCTTATCGCCAAAGGGGCTGACCCGGCTAGGATAACCGCGGTCAATTATTTCAATAGCGTTGACCCCGGTAACTTCGTCACAGGTACGCACACACCTACCACAAAGAATGCAGTAGTTGCGGTCGAGGTAGAAAAATGGATTACTGTCATCAATCGGGAGTGACTTATCTGCACTGGGTAAACGACGCTCGGTAACGCCGAGATAAGCAGCAATCTTCTGTAAGTCACATCGCTGGTTTTTAGAGCAGGTGAGACAATCCATAGGGTGGTCGGCGATAAGCAAATCAATAGTAGTGCAACGTACCTCGCTAACTGCTGGTGTTTCAGTGCGTACTACCATCCCATCAGTGGCTGGGGTAGTGCAAGCGGTGGGTAGTCCACGCATATTTTCAATTTCTACCACACATAGGCGGCAGCCCCCATATGGCTCCAGGTCAGGGTCATAGCACAGGGTGGGGATATAAATATCAGCCGCCTGGGCAGCCTCCAGTACGGTCATCCCTTTCTTTGCCTTAACCTCTTGACCATTAATGATTAGGTTGATTTCGTCCACAGCTTCTCCCTGTCACTCACGCTCTTCAAGGTCACACCGCAGGCACCGCATCGCTTCTTCAATAGCTATCTCGTCACTATAGCCAAGTTCCACTTGGCTGAAGTCGCAAAGCCGCTTTTTAACCGGGAGGGTCGTCATCTGTGGTCGCCGCTTCTCTTCAGCCTCCTCAAGCGGTGCGACCTCTTCCTCAGGTGGTGCCAGCACTTCATCAATATCTCCACTGCCACCCAGATATTTGTCTATTGAGATGGCGGCCTGCCTACCGGCAGCAATCGCCTCAATAACCGAAGCTGGCCCACTCACTGCATCGCCACCAGCAAAAACACCCTCTCTTGAGGTGGCCAGGGTATCCGGGTCTACCTCGACAACATTACCGCGACCAAGGGCTAAATTAAATTGGTCAGGAATATCTGGACGCTGCCCAATAGCGGCGATGATGGTATCAAATCTCATGGTAAACTCGCTACCTTTAATTGGCTCCGGTCGCCGCCGCCCACTGGCATCCATCGCCCCCAGCTCCATGCGAATAGACTCCAGCTCCACGCTGCTATTCCGACTGACTATTCTTGATGGCGCTGCCAGGTAGTAAATCTGTACTCCCTCAGCAAGAGCCTCTTCAACTTCTTCCGGGCTGGCTGGCATCTCCGCCCGGGTACGACGATAGACAATAGTTACCTCTTTAGCCCCAAGGCGAAGCGTTGTCCGTGCCGAATCAATAGCGGCATTGCCGCCACCAATGACGGCCACTTTATTCCCTACTTCTACTTTTCTACCCAAACTCACGTCCCGCAAAAAGTTTACACACTCTATTACTCGGGGGCTGTCCTCGCCCTCAACCCCTATTCTAATACCTTGGTATGCTCCGATAGCTACAAAGACGGCATCATAGCTATCACTAAGTAAACTGTCTATCGAATCAACTCTGGTATTTGTCTTTATGTCAACTCCGATATCTTCTATTTCTTTAATCTCCGCCTTGAGGATGTTCTTGGGCAGCCGGTAGTCAGGAATGGCTACCCGCATCATACCACCTGGCTCAGGTAGCGCCTCAAATATAGTAACTGAGTGTCCAAGTTTAGCCAGATAATAAGCAGCGGTCAGTCCGGCCGGTCCTGAGCCAACGATGGCTACTCTCTTCCCGGTGGCTGGCGCTACTTTAATATTTTGTTTCCATAGTCCAGTGTCATGCTCGGCAGCAACCCGCTTCAACATCCGGATGGCAATCGCCTCATCAAGTTGACCCCGGCGGCATTTAGCCTCGCATGGATGAAAACAAACCAGACCACATACTGCCGGGAAGGGTATCTTCTCCCGTATTACCGCTAGTGCTTCAGCTGGCTTGCCCTCAGCAATGAAGCGGACATAACGCGGCACATCAATGCCCGCCGGGCAAATATGGCTACACGGGGCAGTAACCAGCCCCGGACAAACCGCCGCCCGGCAGTGGTGTTTCTTGATATGTTCCTCATACTCATCCCGGAAGTAACGGAGAGTGGTCAGTACCGGGTTAGGTGCAGTTTGCCCTAAGCCACAAAGTGAGCCGGCTTTAATTCCCTTGCTCAACTCAAGTAGCAAGTCAATATCTTCCAGTCTACCTCTACCATTGCAGATGTTCTCCAGAATATCAAGCATCTGCTTTGTTCCCAGGCGACACGGAACACACTTACCACACGACTCAGACTGGGTGAAGGAAAGGAAGTAGCGGGCAACGTCAACCATACAGGTGTCTTCGTCCATTACCACCATACCTCCCGAACCCATAATAGAACCAGCCTGGGTTAGTGATTCATAGTCTACAGGGAGATTGAGATGGCTCGCTGGCAGACAGCCACCGGAGGGGCCACCGGTCTGGACTGCCTTAAAGCGCCTACCATCTGGGATACCACCGCCAATATCATAGATGATTTCCTCAAGCGGCATTCCCATTGGCACCTCGATAAGCCCAGTGCGGTTTATCTTACCAGCTAAGGCAAAGGTCTTAGTTCCTTTGCTTTTCTCCGAACCATAGCTGGCATACCAGTCACCACTTTTTTGTAAGATTGCCGACACATTGCCCCAGGTCTCTACGTTATTGATATTAGTTGGCTTACCCCACAATCCAGCCTGGGCAGGGAACGGAGGGCGGGAGCGAGGCATGCCCCGCTTGCCCTCAATTGAGGCTATCATGGCTGTCTCTTCACCACAAACAAAGGCTCCTGCCCCTTCTTTAATCTTAATATGGAAATTGAAATTAGAATCTAAAATATTATCACCCAGGAGTCTGTACTCTGTCATCTGGCGGAGAGCAAGTTTTAGGCGTTCGATGGCCAGAGGGTATTCAGCCCGAATGTAGATATAGCCTTCCGTTGCCCCAATAGCATAAGCTCCGATGAGCATCCCCTCCAAAACAGTGTGGGGGTCACCTTCTAGAAGTGACCTATCCATAAAGGCACCGGGGTCACCCTCATCGGCATTGCAGATGAGGTACTTTACTGTACCCGGAGACCGGCGACAGAACTCCCATTTAAGACCTGTGGGGAAACCGGCACCGCCGCGCCCCCGCAGACCTGATTCCTTTATCTCATCGATTACCTCTTCCGGTGTCATCCCTAACACCCTGACCAGACCACTATAACCACCGTTAGCAATATAGTGATTGATATTCTCCGGGTCGATAAGGCCACAATTGCGCAGAGCGACACGTACCTGGGGCTTGAGCATCGGTAGCTCAAAAAATTTGGGAATGTCCTTAACACTGTCATCACCAACTGTGCCCAGAGCCAAGTCAGGGCGAGGGTTATCAGTGATGATATAATCTTCAACAAGTTGAGAGGCAAGCTCAGGGGTAAGATTGCCATAATAAATATGAGGACGACCAGGCTTGATAATATTGACTATCGGCTCAGCATAACAAAGCCCAATACAGCCCACCTGAGTGATGATAGCTTCAGTATTATGCTCTGCCAATTTAGAGTTGATAGCTTCAAGCACTGCTAAAGCACCAGCCGCCCGGCCACAGGTAGCCGTACCAATTAGGATACGGGGTTTATCACTGTGTTCCAGCGCCTCCCACTCAGATATTGCCTGACTTCGTATTTCATCAAAGGTCATTGTCATACTCTTTTGGAACTGTTACTTGGTATCACCCAAGATTTGCCTTACCTTAGTAGCTGTCATTCGTCCGTATACATTTCGGTCAACCACCGTAACTGGAGCCAAGGCACATGAGCCAAAGCAAGCAATTGTTTCCAGACTGTACTCTAAATCATCGGTAGTTTGTCCTGGTTTAATACCCAAACGTTTCTCTACCTCACGTAGGATACGGGCTCCTCCCCGCACATGACAGGCAGTCCCACGACATACCCTGACTACTCTCCTGCCCGAAGGAGAAAACTTAAACTGGGCATAAAAAGTAGCTACCCCGAAAACAGTGCTCTCAGACAGCCGTAGAAACTTAGCTATCCCTGTCATCACATCTTCTGGCAGATATCGGAACCGCTCCTGAGCTTCTTGCAAGATAGGAATAAGCTCATTCCTCTGGCCACTATAGTGGGATAAAATCTCACTCAATTGCTCGTTAGTATCAGTTTCTACTATGGCTATCACCCCCTGCCCTTAGCAGCTTCACTAACTTCCAGGCAATAACTTCACACAGCACATTTATATCTTCAGTGGACAGGTAATCAGAGACAGTGCTATCAAATAGCATGTTTCCTTCAGGAGGAAACTCCTCATCACCTCGCCACAAGACAAAGGTTATTGGTACTCGATGGAAAGCGTTGATGGTTATCGCTACATCGCCGTAATCTGCTTTACGACCACCGATTATTCCAGCAATATCCAATAATCGGTAAGGTTCTCGGCCAAAGTGGTCTACAACAGGCTTTATCACCCTCTTGAAAAATGTCGGGAAGTAGTTAGCTCCTTCTGGTAGTTCCTTGTAAGCTATCATTTTATTAGATAGCGGAGTGCCCTTTGCCTGAGTCAAATAGTGCAGTATCAGTATCTTGTCTCTCTGTAAAACCGTCTCTTCGCCATCTCTCAACGAAACTTTAATATCGGGAAGAGTTACCTGATATGATTGGTTCAAGTATTCAACGACAATTGCACTTTGGGAATCTATTACTTGATATTGAGCACCACTCTTAAGACATTGTTGCTCGATATCACCAATCTTGGCTAGTTGTTCACCGGCAAGCTTGTAAGCCAGCCCGTAGCCATATTCATCATTCTTTACGTTGGGTGATGATAGCGCTCTATTTTCCATTCAGTCAGGTTAACTTTTAGCTGAGCCAAGGTTACAGCCCAGCAGCACCCAGTATTGCCGGTACCTTCTTCTCCCAACCAATAGCCATTATATGTACCCCGTGACAGATATCCTTTAGCTCCCTGATTAGGTTAGCGGCAATCTCTATTCCAGCAGCTGTCCTGTCTTCAGCTTTAACCATTTTGTCAATCAGCTCTTCAGGTACAGAGACACCAGCTACGTTCTTATTCATGAATCGGGCCATACCAGCGGATTTCAGAGGAATTACCCCAGCTAAGATAGGGACGTTAAATCTCTCCACTCTTTTCATAAATTTGGCGAAGCTATCAACATCATAAACAGCCTGGGTTTGGAAGAACCTGGCACCAGTAGCAATCTTTTTCTCCATCTTAATGAGCTGTAGTTCACGCTTAGCCTCAGTATCTGCCTCAGGGGTCACTACTGCCCCAACAAAAAAATTGGTCTTCCCCTTAAGTTCATTGCCAACCATATCGTAACCTTCATTCAATCTTTGTATCACCCACAGTAACTGCACTGAATCTAAATCGTAAACTGGTTTAGCTTGGGGTTGGTCACCGAGGGCAGGTAAATCACCGGTAAGGGCGAGAACGTTTTCGATTCCCAGGACATGGGCACTCAGCAAGTCTGATTGCAGCGCCAAACGGTTTCTATCCCGACAGGTCATCTGGAACACGGGGTCAAGCCCCTTCTCCTTCAATAAATGGCAGACAGCCAAGGAACCGAGCCTCATCACCGAGCTTTGCTGGTCAGTAACATTAACCACATCCACCCTTCCTCGCAAAAGTTCTGCTACCTCCATAATCTCAGTGATGTCAGTCCCTTTCAGTGGACCGACCTCAGCGGTTATTACAAACTCTCCTACCTCTAGTTGAGATTGCAAGCTCACTTTACTTTTCTCCTTTTAGTCAGTTTTCTGGCTAATTATTAATCTAAACTGAAGCGGCCTTACCTAGATGCGACTGCTTCCTTTTCTCCTTGTAATTCGTTAGGAGAGTAATTCCGCCCCCCAAATCTAAAGACGGCAATGCCGTCAGTAACTGTCAGTGTCCTAGGCTTATTTGTCATTTGAGAGTCTTTGGGTGCCACATACTTGTATAGATTATCTAGCTTCCCTATCGCCTTTAGCCTTTGATAGATTAGTTCCCAACCACAATCTCTTTCGGGGTCAGCTTCGCATTTACCGTCCCTCGCTCCTCCACAGGCGCCATTAAGGAGCCCTTTGGCACACAGCGTTAATGGACAGAGCCCACCATAGGCATCTATAATGCACTCACCGCATAGTTGACAGTATTCACGGACGTCACCCGGCTTTAATGTCTCACCACCAAAAATAGTATTGCAGCCAGGATGAACAATCT
>CAZQZA010000004.1:0-25564 GCA_964597725.1 uncultured Dehalococcoidales bacterium
ACACCTCCCTCTCAAGGAGGAGATCACCGGTTCGAATCCGGTATGCGCTACCAGAATCGAAATCAAACAAGCGGAGTCCAGGGGTAGAAGCCCAGAGGACTTCGTTTCAGATAAAACGAGGGTATAGATGTACCAGTTACCGCTTGAAGGCTATCGTGCCTTAGATTTAACTGATGACAAAGGTTTCTTGTGTGGTTGCATCCTAGCTGATTTGGGGGCCGATGTTATAAAAGTGGAGCCACCGGGAGGAGAACCGTCAAGAAGAATCGGACCATTTTACAAGGACATCGCCGACCCAGAAAAGAACCTTTATTGGTTTGCCTATAATACCAACAAGAGGGGGATAACCCTCAATATTGGAGCAAGAGATGGGCAAGAGATACTCAAGAAACTGGCTAAGACAGCTCACTTTATTATTGAGTCCTTTTCACCAGGATATATGGATTCCCTCAGCTTAGGCTATTCCACCCTAACTCAGATAAACCAAGCCATTATCCTAACCTCAATAACTCCCTTTGGACAGACCGGGCCTTATAGCCATTATAAGGCATCGGACATTGTTGAGATGGGAATGTGCGGTCTTATGTATCTTTGTGGTGACCCTGACCGTCCTCCAGTTCGCATAAGTTTTCCTCAAGCTTATCTTCATGCTGGTGCTGAAGCCGCTGTAGGCACCTTGATTGCCCACTACTATCGTGAAAGCACCGGGGAGGGGCAGTGGGTAGATGTTTCGATACAAGAAGCGGCTTACGTGGCAACCATGAATGCCCCGCTTTTCTGGCCACTGGAAAGGCGACCGCTGAAGAGGGCTGGCGCCTGGAGAACCGGACTTACCAGCGGCGTTTTGCAACGTCAAATCTGGCCATGCAAGGATGGCTATGTAAATATGCCCATTTATGGTGGGCCGGTGGGAGCCAAAACCAACCTGGCTCTTGCTGAATGGATGCGCAGCGAAGGCATATCAGACTATTTCTTGCAGTCAATAGACTGGCCTAGCTTCGACATGACTAGAACAGACCAGGAGACGTGGGACCATATCGAGAAGCTAATGGGTAAGTTCTTCCTCAAGCATAGTAAAGAAGAATTATATAACCAGGGGCTGAAGCGTGGGCTTATGATTTATCCGGTATATACACCAGAGGATATAGCTGAAGATGCACAACTTAAAGCTAGGAAATACTGGATTCCGGTAGAGCATCCTGAGCTAGGTGAGACGATAACCTACCCCGGGGCTGCTGCCAAGACGTCATTAACATCACAGACAAAGAGGCGAGCCCCCCTCATTGGTGAGCATAACCAAGAAATTTATCAAGAGCTAGGATTCACCAAAGACGAATTATTAAGTCTCAGAGAGGTAGGGGTTATATAAAATGCCAAGAGTGTTTGAAGGAGTGAAAGTAGTCGATTTTGCCTGGGTGGTGGTAGGACCGATGAGTAGTCGATATCTTGCTGATTATGGAGCTACCGTTATCCATGTAGAAACAGCATCTCATGTAGAAATACTGAGAACTACGCCTCCTTATACGGATGGGGTGATAGGTGTGGACCGAGCTGGTTACTTTGCTCAGTATAACGTCAATAAGTATGGCATGACCCTTAATCTAAACCACCCTAAAGGGGTAGAAGTAGCCAAAAAGCTGATTGCCTGGGCAGATGTAGTGACTGAGAGTTTCACTCCAGGAATGATGGAGAAATGGGGACTCGGCTATGAAGAAATAAAAAAGATAAAGCCGGATATCATTATGTTGCGGACTTGTATGCAGGGGCAGACAGGACCTCATTCTCATTTGCCGGGTACCGGGGTGAATTTAGTCGGGATAACTGGTTTTGCCCACCTTTGCGGCTGGCCTGACAGAGACCCAGCACAACCGTATGGTCCCTATACTGACTCCGTTGCCGCTCGGTTCTGCACCATTATGCTCATTGCTGCATTGGATTACCGACGGAAAACAGGAAAAGGACAATTATTGGACGTATCGCAGTTTGAAGCGGGAATAAGCTTTATTGCCCCGGTGATGCTAGATTACTTTGTTAACCATCGTGTGGCAGGCAGGGTGGGCAATTATTGCCCCCATGCTGCTCCCCATAATGCCTATCGATGCCGTGGCGAAGACAGGTGGTGTACCATTGCCGTTTTTAATGATGATGAGTGGCAAGCCTTCTGTCGAGTTCTCGGCAATCCCTCATGGACAAAGAATGCCAGATTTGCTACTCTCTCAGGCAGAAAGGAACATGAGTCAGAACTAGACTGCCTCGTAGAAGAATGGACAAGCCAGCATACCGCAGAAGAGGTAATGACCATGATGCAAAACGAAGGGGTAGCCGCTGGAATAGTCCAGACCGGACAAGACTTATATGAGGACCCTCAGTTGCAGCATCGGGGTCATTCTTGGATTATTAACCACCGCGAGATGGGGCCATTTCCCTATTTCGGACAGGCGGCTAAGCTATCGAAAACACCAGCCGAAGGACGGATGCCCTCACCTTGTCTGGGCGAGCACACGGAGTATGTGTGCCGTGAAATCCTAAAACTATCGGATGAAGAATTTGTAGAACTGCTGATTGATGGGGTATTTGAGTAGTGGTGTATGTTTCTGCCGATAAGGCTACAACAACTATCTCTGTCTCGTAATTTCTTGGAGAAGGGAAGAGGTAGTGGCGGCAGGTCATTATCTTTGATAAAGAATTCTAGACTGGATAAACAGTATGTTGGGGGTCGTGCCATATTAGATATAGGGTTTGCCGATGTCTATATCCCCATAATCTGCAAGTATTCGTCATTTTTAACTGGTGAAGAGTATCAATATCCGGAAGCTTCTCCTGCAATCTTCGTTGGGCCTCTCCACAGAGTTGATTAATTTCCATATCATGACAACTTGGATACCGTAGGATTTCGTTCCAAGTCATAGTCTCATAATGTTGCAAACGGGGAAGGAGCTTTTGAAAAAACTTTTGGATTTTAACTTCTCTCCACCCCCACTCTTCATGGTCGTAATCAATATATCTGTCATCCGCACGCCATTTAAAATTTTGATTACGAAGATCATCAACATCTTCTGCTATGCGAGGAACTTTTTGTTGGTCTGGCTGTAAATTAAACTTTGCCCTTTTCTTTTTGGACATCCATTTAATTTCCCTGAGAGGGTTAAAGAGAACTGTAGTATTCAACCATAGAGGCTAAAGTTATTTCATTCTCGCAATTCTGCCCGATGGGAATTCCTTCACGGGCATCATTCCAAGGTTTTTCCATATGTGTTAAATCACTAAGCCATTGAGCGGGTTTATCACCATAAGCCTGTAATATAGCATCTATAGTCTCTCTCTGTTCTAGGTTTAAATTGTCTATACTCCCCTTCTCCAAATCAGAAACCAAGAACATCCCCTTGTGCTCCTCATATAGTTCTCGCACAACAGGACCACTTGCCCAAGCCTCAATTCTTTCTTTAAATATAGGCTTTTCATCCCAAACAAGAGACCATGCTTGACAGTAGTAAACAAGTTTTTGCAGTTTCATAGCTGTCATTGGGCCTTTTCTTTGCAATATATACTGTGCCACATCAAACACGTTGCTCATCGCTTACCTTCCAAATCCTTCTATCTCAATTGTAACACTTTATGACCACTTGTCAACCCCCATCCGTCGCTATATCATATCGTACTTGCTCCTATGGTATACTTATCTTTTAAGTCTAGCTCCCTGGTGTGTCGGGGAGGCTTTTTCGGCATAAAGTTTCAGGAAACCTCGGCTTTCCTTTAATCTAGGGCCTGGCCATTTACGGAATCGCTCTTGCAATTCTTCTGCTGACACCTTCAATTCTAGACGGCGTTGGGGAATATCAATGGATATAAGGTCACCACCAGCAACAAGGGCTATAGGGCCGCCATCAGCGGCTTCGGGTGAAATATGTCCCACACACGGCCCACGGCTACTTCCAGAAAACCTGCCGTCTGTTACCAAGGCAACAGAGCTGCCCAGTCCTAAACCCATCAGGGTTGCTGTAGGCATTAGCATTTCACGCATCCCCGGTCCTCCTTTAGGACCTTCATAACGAATAACTACTACGTCACCGGGCAAAACTTGGTTGCTTAACATAGCCTCCATGGCTGCTTCTTCCGACTCGTACACCTTGGCCGGTCCCTCATGAATCATCATCTCTTCCGGCACAGCCGATTGCTTAACTACCGCACCGTCAGGAGCTAAATTTCCATATAAAATAGCAATACCGCCCTGTTTGTGAACTGGATTATCCCTGGAAGTGATTATATCTCGATTGTAAACCTTGGCGTCCTTAATGTTTTCACCAAGGGTTTTTCCAGTGATGGTGACGGCATCCATGTGCAGGAAAGGTTCTATTTCCTTGAGGACTGCCGGGATACCACCAGCCTGCTCTAAGTCGGCCACATAGTATTGTCCTGAAGGCCAGACATTAGCAACATGTGGGGTTCGCTGGCTAATGCGGTCAAAATCCTGCAGTGAAAGTTGATAGCCAAGCTCTTCAGCAATCGCCAGAAGATGCAAGATGCAATTGGTAGAGGCACCAAGAGCCATTACCGCTACTATAGCATTTTCCAAGGCATCCTTGGTCATGATTTTTGAAGGTGTCAGCCCGGCCTTTAAGGCCTCGATAATTTGTTTGCCAGTCCCCACAGCCAAGGAACGTTTCTTAGCCAGTACTGCCGGGGCCGTGCCACTCCCGGGGAGAGACATGCCGAGCACTTCTGCCAGGCAGCTCATACTGTTAGCTGTTGCCATACCAGCACAAGAACCAAAGGTGGGAGCAGCGGCATATTCTACTTCTAAAAACTCTTCTTTGCTTACTTCTCCCTTGCGAAATTTACCCAGGTATTCCCGGGCGGTTGCAGAAAGGATTCGTTTATTCTCGGATGGGATATATCCGGGTAGCATAGCACCGCCGGTAAACATGATGGTGGGGATATCTACCCTGGCAGCCCCCATTAGCATTCCCGGAACTATTTTATCGCAGGCAGCCATCAATACCAGAGCATCAAACCTATTTGCTTCAGCTAGTATTTCAACGGAGTCGGCTATTAATTCACGGCTTGGTAGAACCCACTTCATGCCGCTATGCCCTACACATAGACCGTCACAGAGAGCGATGGTATTACACTCAAAAGGGATTCCTCCGGCTATCAAGACCCCCCTTTTAACTTCCTCGGCAAACGAGCGTAAGGGCATGTGGCCGGGATGGAATTCACCCCACGAATTGATAATACCGATGAAAGGTTTAGACATCTCCTCATCAGAAAGTCCGAGGTCTCGCAAATAAGCCCGGTGGCAAGCCCTTTCATCTCCTTCAACAACAACCTTACTCCTATGTTTTAGTTCCATATGGTCTCTCCCTTCTATCCAACTTCGTGAAAACGAATCACAACCCCCTACATACTTGGTTTTGAGCTGGGACGTAAACATATTATCCTGAGAATATTGCCTCTGTCAATATTTTGAACTCGTCCATCTGATTCGTGACACATTACTCCTTTCTTTTGTAGTTTTCCGTGCTCCAAAACTCTGGTGACGTTAGGTAAGCAAGGGCTTAATGTGGACGGTGGTGTGTTATATATCACTTTGAGCAGGCGGCGTTTGACAAATGGCAAACAACAAATGTAGAATATGAACATGGGAGAATAGTCCAGCGCGATGAAAGCGAGCGTCTACCAGCGCTGTGCTTGCGGTTAGGTAATTGCGCTATTTGGGAACAGCAGCGAGTAGATGGTGAATTGCAATGGACAAGGTCTTAGCTATTATCTTGGCTGGAGGCCGAGGAGAGCGACTGGGCATTTTAGCCCACGAGCGAACCAAGCCGGCTATCCCTTTTGCTGGCAAGTATCGCATTATAGATTTTGCCCTCAGTAACTGCGTCAATTCAGGGATTCCCAATGTAGCAGTTCTAACCCAGTATCAACCCCTCTCTCTTACTGACCACATCGGTATTGGTACTGCCTGGGGCTTAGCTCGTCTGGATGGTAGGGGAATAAAGCTACTGCAACCTTATTTGGCGCGTGAGGAAGACCGCGGTTGGTATAAGGGAACCGCCGACGCCGTATATCAAAACCTTGATTATATTGATGAGCAGGGTGCTGAGCTGGTGCTGATCCTTTGTGGTGACCATATCTATAGAATGGACTATTCTGATATGCTCAAATTTCATAAGAAGACCCAAGCCGATGTTACCCTGGCCACTACCACTATGCCCTACGAGGAATTAGAGCGATTTGGTATAGTAACAGTAGACGAAGAAGGACGAGTGACCAGCTTCCAAGAAAAAGTTAAGAAACCAGAGAGCAATCTTGTCTCCATGGGTGTTTACCTTTTCCAAAAAGATATCCTTCGCAGATGTTTAGAGGAAGATGCACAAAGAGCCTCTAAACATGATTTTGGTCGGAATGTCCTTCCTCGAATGGCGATGGGTAGCTACAAAACTTTTGCTTACACTTTTCATGGCTACTGGTGTGATGTAGGCACTGTAGCAACTTACTGGCAGGCTAATATGGACTTACTCGAACCGCAGTCGTCCCTCCTGTTCGATACTGATTGGCCTATCCGTACGAGAGAAGAGCTGAGGCCACCGGCTGTTGTTTCTCAAACAGCTGATGTTGTGAAGAGTATGATATCGTGTGGTTGTATCATTGAGGGGCGTGTGGAACATTCAGTCCTCTCACCGGGGGTTAAGGTAGCTGAAGGTGCTGTAGTTAAGGACTCGATTGTCTTGTCTGACAGTGTCATTGGGCCAGGTAGTATTGTTGACTATTCAATCTTGGACAAGGAGGTAGTGGTCGAAGCTGGCTGTCACATCGGCTGTGGCAGTAATTTCCAGATTAACCGCAGGGAACCCAAAGTAGCGAATACCGGGATTACCATTGTCGGTAAGAGGGCTAAGGTTCCCGCTGGCGTTAAGATGGGCCGTAATTGTATAACCTACTATGGTGTTACCGAAGATGACTTCCCCGGCCCTGAAATCCAAAGTGGTGAGACAATTCGGCCAAAGCGAAGAGGTCTTGCCTAAAGAGTATAGCTCCTCTGGTGCCAGCTCGTTGACTTATGATAAGTTTTAGGAGGACAAAAGACAAATGTCAGAGTTGAGGCAGGACCCAACAACCAGAGAGTGGGTAATAATAGCTCCAGAGAGAGCTAAACGCCCCCAACAAGCGCCGCAAAGAAGACGTACCGATAAGTTACCCGATTGGGATGAATCCTGTCCTTTCTGCCCGGGTAATGAAAACCAGACACCTGACGAGGTCCTTAGAATTCCCATCTCGAGTGAAGCCTCAGCCTGGGAAGTAAGAGTAGTGCCTAATCAGTTCGCTGCGCTAACACCTGATGGGGATGCTGCGAGGAGCGAGCATGGGCGCTTTTTCCATAAAATGGATGGCGTTGGAGCGCATGAGGTAATAATAGAAAGCCCATCTCACAATACCACCACAGCGTTGATGTCATATGAGCAAGTACAAAAAATGCTGACAGCCTACCAGGAAAGATACAACGCCTTGAAGAAAAATCGGCAATTCAAGTTTATTACCATCTTCAAGAATCATGGTCAGGCATCGGGGACATCTTTGGTACACCCTCATTCCCAATTAGTCGCCACACCCATCCCCGCTCCCTATTATCACCGAAGACTTAATATCGCCGTGGGTTACTATTCTGATGTCGGTAGCTGCCTTTACTGTGACTTGCTCGCTGAGGAGCTGGAGAAGGGAGAAAGAATCGTTGCCGAGACTAAAGAGTTCATCGTTCTTCACCCTTACGCCTCACGCGTACCCTGGGAGACCTGGATTATCCCCAAAAGACATTGTTCCTCCTTCGGCCTGTTTCCAGATGAACATCTTGCTGAACTGGCTATGGTGCTAAAGGATACTCTCCTCTGCCTATATCAGGGGCTTGATAACCCAGCCTTCAACTATATGGTTGATACCACCATTACCGAGGATGAAGAGAACCCCTACTACCACTGGCATATCCGCATTGTACCGAGGCTAAATCTCATTGCCGGCTTTGAAATGGGCTCGGGTATCTATATCAGTACGGCACTGCCGGAGGACACGGCGAGCCTGATGAAACAGGTAGCCTACTCCCTTCCTGAAGATGTGTGCCCCACTCTTAAGCAAAAAGTTTAGCTATCCCTAACAAAGAAATCAAAATAGTCCTTATTTCAGCTCAAGTAGCCGGGACAGAAATGTCGCCACTTCTGCGGCGGAATTAAGAAAATAATCAGCACTTGACGAGGGATTCTCCTCACCAACAAAAATACTCCAGCCCTGCGGACGGTGAACAATTTTGAAGGCGTCTTCATCAGTAGTGTCATCACCCAGATAGATGGTTAGCCATTTTTTACTTCCAAGGACTACTTTCAGTTCTCTAATGATTGCCTCTACTGCTTTGCCTTTGTGCCAGTCTAGGGGTGGTCTAATCTCCCAAACCTTTTTCCCTGAGGTAATTCTGATTTTGTCGTCATGGAGCCCAGGCGAAGTAATTTGATGAAAAATCTCAGCCACTACTTTCTCCTCACTTTTTTTAACCAGGCGATAATGAATACTCAAGCTGAGCCCTTTGTCTTCCACAATGACCCCTTCGATACTGCTTAATTTGGCCGAGGAACGCTGAGCCAGGTCTTTTATTGTGGCCTGAGCTGCCTTCGCCGCCGGATTGATAAAATTGAGACTGGGACCCTCTATTTCAAGACCATGATTTCCCGCGTAGTAAATTCCTTCTATTCCCACCAGAACCTTGACTTCTGAGAGTGAGCGCCCACTAATAATACCCACGCTGAAGGTTGCTTTCTGAGCTAAGGCAGCGAGTTTCCCCTTAACCACGGGTGACAGTATTGCCTCATCTGGCCGGCCGACAATTGGGGTTAATGTACCATCGTAGTCCGAGAGTAGCACAATGTGAGAAGCATCCCTGGCTTCAGACGAGAAAGATTCCCAGGACTGAAAAAGGTGCTGCACTAGACCCCTGCCATTGCGATGAGCCTGGAGACCATAGAGGCACCCCACCAGTAGATGTTATTGGTGGCCACCGTTTCCCGCATGGCTTTCATCCGCCGCCGCCTCTCTATCTCCGGCATCTCTATTGCTTCTTTTATTTTTTGGGCAAAATTATTGATGGCGTAGGGATTGATTGAGATAGCCTCTGGCATTTCACTAACAGCTCCAGTGAACTGGCTTAATATTAAAACCCCATCCCCATCAATCCGGGAAGAGACAAACTCCTTTGCCACCAGGTTCATACCATCATGGAGTGAGCTAACCACACAGAAGCTGGCCAATCGGCGCAGGGCAGCCAATTGTGAGAGAGAAAGCTGTCGCGTCATCATAACCACGGGCTTCCACGAGTCATTCCCGTGTTTGTCGTTTATGCTAGTGGCGAGGTTATCTATCCTCTGGCCAAGATTCCGATAGCTCTCAATTCGGGTTCGGCTGGGCATACCAGCTTGAATAAAGACTATCTTCCCTCGATAACTGGGGAAATCTTCCAAGAATTTATCTAGTGCTTGTAATCTCTCCGGTATACCTTTAGTGTAATCCATACGGTCCATACCGACACCAACATATTTGCCCTCTAAATCAAGCTCGCCGCGGAGGCTGTCCATTTCTCGCTCTACCTCCTCACTTCCCGCTTCTTGGGCAAGCCTGTCAAAATCCACGCTGATAGGAAACGGCTGCACCAGACTAGCCTTACCCCGGTAGCTTACGGCAGACTTATCACGTTTACTTCTGGTTTCCAAACTATGCTCAACTGTCTCCAGAAAATTATTACAATAAGATTGAGTATGAAACCCCAGCAGGTCGTTGCCCAGCAAGCCATCCAATATCTCTTCTTGCCATGGGCATGTCCGGAATATCTCATGGGTGGGCCAGGGAATGTGCCAGAACTGACCGACAGTCAGTTTGGGATTCTGCTCTTTAATTAAGCGGGAAAGCAGGGCAAAGTGGTAGTCTTGAACCAATACCACTGCTTTACGGTCAGCCACTTCTTTGATAACCGCCTCAGCAAAAATCTTATTCACCTTCTTATAGGTGTTCCAGTCAGATTCTCTAAAGATGGGTGGAGTAAAGGTAACATGGCATAGCGGCCATAGTGCCTCGTTGGAGAAGCCGAGATAAAAGCCTTCCACCTCATCCTCAGTTAGCCATACTCTGCGTAAAGTATATTCTGGCTTTTCTGGTGGAACAGCTACTCGATTATGAGAATCAACAACTTTCCTGTCAGCATCACCACTGCCATAGGCTATCCAGGTACCTTTTGAAGCACGCATTACCGGGTCTAAAGCCTCGGTGAGTCCACTAACCGGACGTTTACAGATTATCTCATCACCAGACATGGTATGAATGTAAGGTTCTCGGTTAGAGACTACCAGAAATAGGTAATCACCTAATTTCTCCCGTACCAGTTGGTATAACCTATCCTTATCCCATCTTAAATCTTGCATTTTATATCACCTCTTTGTATTTCCATCTATCCCTTTATCTATCTCCTCCAAATGTAACCAAAGTAACCATCGCTGTCAAGTTACTCGGCTGCTTATAGTGGTTCTGAGTAGTTATGCCTGGCGTGCAAGGGGTCTGGAAGTTTAGTGTGGAGGGAGGAAGTTGACTTCCCTACCCATGACGGCGTACCATATGCCCGTGGCAACTGGTCAGAACATATGAGAGAAGGTATTCATATATGGATACAATTTCGCTACAGCCGGGAATCATCTATGGCCCTGTCAGGTCACGGAGACTGGGGTGGTCTTTAGGTCTGAATATTTCACCCACAAGCTACAAACTCTGCTCCTTCAATTGTGTCTACTGCCAGTACGGCCGGACTGCTGTTTGTACTCTTGATACCGCCGACAGACTTGGAGATTTGCCTACTCAAGATGATTTTAGAAAGGCACTAGAAAGCACCCTACGCGAGAACAAGGAAATCGATAACATCACCTTCTCTGGTAATGGTGAACCAACACTTCACCCTCAGTTTGAGGAATTGGTTGATATCGCTAGACAACTGAAGGTAAGGTACTTCCCTAAAGCAAACATTGGCGTACTATCGAACTCCTCGACGGTAAATATTGAAACAGTGCGCCGAGCTTTGGCCAAGTTAGATTTCAAGATAATGAAGCTCGATGTCGGTAATATGGAGACCTTCAGAAAAATCAATCGACCCCACAAGGAAGTGGATTATGAGACTATATTGAATGGCTTGAAATCTTTAGAGAAGGTCACCCTACAAACGATGTTCGTAGATGGGACAATTCAAAACACTGGAGACCAGGAAGTAAGCCAGTGGATGGAAAGAGTTGGTGAAATACAACCAATTAAGGCTCAAATCTACTCTCTCCACCGACCACCAGCCACGTCATCTTTACGAGAGGTATCGGCAGAGAAACTGGAGGAAATCGCTGCCCAAACCGAGGAGGCAACTGGGGTGGCGGTAGAGGTGATTATTGCTAAGCATCCCTATCGCAAGAAAACCAGCTCTGGTGAGCCAAACAAGAGTACAACCCCCTAATTCCCCACGTCAGGTCGGTTTGGGGGCTGCCTATTCGCTGACCTTGTAATCAGCAAGCGTTTCTAGCGCCAGCACCATAGCAGAATGGTCTAGCTCACTACCCCCATGTGCTGCCACAGCATTAAATAGTTCCTGGGCTGTAGCTGTGTTAGGCAAGCTTATTCTCAGGCTGCGCGCTGCCTGTAAAGCTAGGTTCAGGTCTTTCTGGTGTAATCGGATACGAAAACCGGGGTCAAAACTACGCTCAATCATTCGTTCCCCATGTAATTCCAGAATCCGACTTTGAGCAAATCCTCCGAGTAGTGCTTTCCTTACCTTTGCCGGGTTAGCACCTGCCTTAGAGGCAAATAAAAGAGCTTCGCCAACTGCCTCAATGGTCAGGGCGACCACAATCTGGTTAGCTACTTTACAAGTCTGACCATCCCCATTACCACCAACGTGAACGATGTTCTTACCCATAAGCTCAAAGTAGGGCTTAACTTGTTCGAACACCTCGGGTTGGCCTCCTACCATGATTGAAAGGGTCGCCTCTTCTGCTCCTATCTGGCCACCGGAAACAGGGGCGTCGAGCATCTCTACGCTCAATGCACCAAGCTTCTTGGCAAACTCCTTGGTAGCAATTGGAGATATAGAACTCATATCTACCACGATGGAGCCCGGTCTGAGGCCCTCTACCACACCATCCTTACCGAACAAAACAGTTTCCACATCGGGTGTATCCGGTACCATTATGAAGATTACATCGGACTTTTGTGCTATTTCTCTACAACAGCTACAGCCCACCGCACCCTTGGAACATAGTTCCTCAACCGGTCCCGAGACGAGGTCACAAACATGAACCGTGTGGCCGGCAGCTAACAGATGGCCAGCCATCGGTTTGCCCATTATCCCTAACCCAATGAATCCAAGCCTTGCCATCATCTTCCTCCTTCTTCAAGATAAGGTTTAATCCAATCAAGACCGTCTTCGGTCATACCAGCAGGCTGGTATTCACACCCAAGCCAATCATCGTATCCGGCCTCGTCAATGAAACGAAGCAGGTTAGCATAGTTAATTTCGCCAGTTCCTGGCTCATGTCGTCCCGGATTATCGGCAAGCTGGATGTGCGCAATACGAGCCAGGTTATCTCCAATGGTTTTCGTTAGATTACCTTCCATGATCTGCATATGATAGATGTCATATTGAAGCCAAAGGTTGGCATGATTGACTTCCTCAAACAACTGGAGGGCGTCTTGTGTATGTACTAGGTAAAATCCGGGAATGTCTTGGTCATTTAGAGGCTCAACCAGCAAACGAATGCCTTCTTTTTCCAGGGCAGCGGCAGCAAATCGAAGGTTATCCACCAGTGTCTGGCGTACCTTTTCTGCTGGCACCTCCTTAGGAGATATACCAACGAGACAGTTCAGGCGAGGACATTTCAAAGCTTTAGCGTACTCAATAGCTAATCCCACGCCCTCTTGGAATTCTCCCACCCGCTGTGGCAAGCAGGCGATGCCACGCTCTCCGGCAGACCAGTTACCGGCTGGCAGATTATGCAATACCTGTTCAAGGCCATGCTTGCCCAACTTTTCCGCCAGTTCCTCTTTTCCCCATTCATAGGGAAATAAGTATTCGACTCCCTTGAAACCAGCCCTAGATGCTCGCTCAAAACGACTCAGAAATTCAACCTCGTTGAACAGCATTGTTAAATTGGCGCTGAACCTAAGCATGACCGTTCCTCCTCAAGGGCATTCGCCCCTATAACTCTAGTTTAGCATCGTCTCCAATGAACAGCTTTACTGCTCTGAACCTTTCGTCGGCTTTTTTCAACTCAACCCTGCTACCAATAAGGCTATCTTGCAATCGCTCGATGTGGGAAATATGACTGTCGTCCAGAACGACTGAACGCTCTATTGAAGAATTCTCTATTCTTGTGCCCGTTCCTAGGCTGGTGAAAGGCCCCACAAATGAGTTCTTAATTTGGCAACCCTCAGCAATGGAAGTAGGGCCACGGATAGTGCTATTTTCCACGCGTGAACCTTTACCAATTTCCACCCTGCCAACGATTCGGCTTTGTGAATCAATCTCGCCTCTTACGTCCCGAACAAGGAATTCGTCAAGCACCACTTGATTTGCTTCCAAGATGTCATCCTTCTTTCCGGTATCAAACCACCAGCCCTCAAAGATGTGGCTGTATACTTTGTTGCCGGTGTCTATCATCTTTTGAATGGTATCAGTGATTTCCAGTTCACCCCGCCATGAGGGCTTAATCTGAGAGACGGCTCGATGTACTACGGGTGAGAACATATATATTCCTATTACCGCTAGGTTGCTGCTGGTATGTTTTGGCTTTTCCTCAACACGGAATACCCTCCCTGTTTCGTCCAGTTCGGCAATACCGAAGAGGTGAGTTTCTTTAACTGCCTTAAGCACAATCAGAGCGTCGGGAGAATGGCGATTAAACTTCTCTACAAATTGGGTAACGCCTCCCTGGATAAGGTTGTCACCGAGAAACATAAGGAAGGAAGAATCCCCGAGGAAGTCCTGAGCAATCTTGACGGCGTGGGCAAGACCCAGAGGTTCAACTTGTGGAATATAAGTGATTCGGGCATTCCATTTGGAGCCATCACCAACAGCCTCTTTTATACATGTGGCAGTCTCTGGGGAAACAATGATGCCGATGTCCTTAATGCCGGCTTCTGTTATCTGTTGGAGCGTATAGAAAAGGATTGGCTTGTTAGCCACGGGAAGAAGATGCTTAGCTATAGTGGCAGTGAGCGGTTTAAGCCTTGTTCCCTTACCGCCAGCCAATACCAGAGCTTTCATTCTAGATACTCCCGCATATCATAACCATCTACATATAGATGCCTAATAGAATAAACTAATAGGCAGGTTCTGTCAGGTGAAACCGGAGTGCCGGACCGGTGGGGATTACCACGGAGTCTGTGCCCCCTTTTTCAGACTGTCAATCAGGTTTTCTAGAGGAATGGCAGCCAGAGTCATGGGTTGGATAGTTCCCGTCGCGCTCAATTTTATGGCCAGTTTAGCAGCAACTTCATCACTCGGAGCTTCGATAATGTTGACGAAATCAAATTGGCCCAGCAGCGCATACTGAGTCAGTATCTTAGCTCCCATCAGCTCGATTTCTTTATCTACCTCCCTAATCCACTCCGGGTTTTCCTCAAAGTTTTTCCTTCCTTTCTCGGTAAGGTTCAAGAGTTGCAAGTAGTAAGCCATTACTACCTCCTTTTTCAGGTATTCTGTAGCGTGTAGTAATCATAGATTCATCCCAGGAATTTTGTCAATATGACTGATGGGAAGGTTCTTACTGGTTAGCATATTTCGCTCTTAATTTTGGTTTTTCTATCTTACCAGTGGGATTTCGCGGTACTCTATCAAATATTACACGCCTGGGTCTCTTGTACCTGGGTAAATTTTGCTCGCAGAACCTGTTTACTTCTTCTTCAGTCAAGCTTTCACCAGGCTTGGGGTCAATTACCGCCACCGCTATCTCACCTAGCCTTTCATCTGGAATCCCAATTACCCCGGCGTCATAAATTTTAGGATGACTATGGAGCACATCCTCTATTTCTACAGGGTAAATATTCTCCCCTCCAGTAATGACTACATCCTTCTTTCTATCAACAAGGCAGATAAAGCCTTCGCTGTCTATCCTAGCCATATCACCGGTGTGTAGCCAGCCATTCTTGATGGTTTCCGCTGTCTTTTCTGGATTCTTATAGTATTCCTTCATAACACCGTTACCCTTGACCAGTAACTCGCCGACCTCTCCTTGAGCTACAGCCTCACCCTGCTCATTAACGATACGAGTTTCCCAGTTGCAGCCAGCTTTCCCAATAGCGCCTACTTTTCTCTCGTTTTCTATACCGAGGTGTACGCACCCTGGCCCGGTGGCTTCGCCTAATCCGTAATTAGTGTCGTATTGCATATCAGGAAAGTATTCCTTCCAGTGTTTAACCAAACTAGAGGGTACCGGCTGGGCGCCGATGTGCATCAGACGCCAACCGCTTAGGTTATAGTCCTCTTTCTTTAATTCTCCCCTGTCCAACGCTTCGAGGATGTCTTGCGCCCACGGCACCAGTAACCAGACTATTGTCCCTCTCTCATTATGGATAGCTTCAAAGATATACTGGGGGCTTATTTCAGTTAATAGCGTAGCTCGACCACCGACAATCAGGCTGCCAAACCAGTGCATCTTGGCACCAGTGTGATATAAGGGAGGAAGGAGGATAAAATTATCCTCATGCTTTTGATAGTGGTGGCAGTTCTCGGTTATCGCCGCACATTCCATATTTTTGTGGGTAAGCAGTATTGGCTTTGGCTCACCAGTAGTACCCGAGGTGAAGTAAAGCCCACAAGCATCTTCATCGTTTAACACCACACTTGGGGGTTGGGGGGATGATTGATTCATTACATCTTGGAAGTCTTCCATTCCTCTGGGTACATCCTGCCCGACAAAGATATAGTCCGTTATCGTAGTTAGTTGGGAACGGATAGGTTCTATCCTTTCCCTGAATTCTTCACCCAAAATCATTACCTTGGCTTCAGCTATATCAGCACAGTACTTAATGTCTCCACTGGTGAACCTGAAGCTAAGAGGGACTGCCCACGCCCCAGTTCGGATGATACCAAAATAAGCCTCCAGCCAGTTTATGGAGTTCATCATCAGGTGGATGACTTTGTCACCTTTGCCAACTCCTCTATCTATAAGGGCGTTGGCTATCCTGTTTGCCCTTTCGTCAAACTTCTTCCAGGTGATTTCCTTTCTTATCTTCTCACTGGGTTTTAGTTCAATAAGGGCGCTATCTTGGGGGTATATTCTGGCATTTCTAGCCAGCATCTCTGATATAGTCATTTATCACCTCCTCCACGGAAAGCTCGGCTAGTAGGTTTAATAGGTAGCAAGACTTGGCAAAAAGGTGGCAATCCGGGGGAAAGCCATCAGTATGCCAACAGCCACTATCAGTGCTCCGAGGAAAGGGAATATTCCTTTGAAGATAGTTTCCAGAGGTACGTCTTCAGCAATTCCCTTGATGACATACACATTTATGCCTACCGGCGGTGTGATGACTCCCATCTCAGTCACCAATACAATTATCACCCCGAACCATATCGGGTTGAAGCCCAAAGCTAGAACCACCGGGTAGATGATGGGAATAGTGAGTGTAATCAAAGCGAGAGCATCCATAAAACAGCCGCCCAATAGGTACATAAGAACTATGATTCCCATAATAACCGTAGTGGGAAGAGGAAGTCCAGCAACCCAATCAGTGGCGACGAGTGGAATCGTGGTCACGGCTATGAAATGACCAAAGACGATGGCTCCGGTGATGATGACCATGACCTCGCAGGTTATCCGCAAAGTATCTTTAATGGCAAAGAGCAATCCCTGCCAGCTTAGCTGCCGGCGCATTAGACCGATGAGTAAAGCACCGGCACTGCCCGCAGCTCCGGCCTGTGTTGGGCTGAACCAACCGAGGAACAGCCCTCCCATTACCACGCCGAATAAGACTAGCATCTCAAGAATTCCGGTAAGCCCGGCTATTTTCTCTTGCCAGCTGGCTGGTTCACCACGTGGGGCTAGGGAGGGACGGTGCCAGCAAATGAGGGACACAGCCACTATGAAAAGGGTGGCTAGCAGTAGGCCGGGGAGAACACCAGCTATAAAAAGTTGCCCTATGGATTGCCCAGTCAATATCCCGTAAACAATAAATATGGTGCTGGGAGGAATCAGAATGCCCAGGCTACCGGCAGCGGCAACACTGCCAGTGGCTAGCGAATCATCGTAGTTATACCGCTTCATCTCTGGCAGG
The DNA here is from genome assembly GCA_964597725.1 of uncultured Dehalococcoidales bacterium. GTDB lineage: Bacteria > Chloroflexota > Dehalococcoidia > Dehalococcoidales > JAUVZE01 > CAZNEL01. Next base: position 17,329 of record CAZQZA010000004.1, read on the forward strand.
GCCACCCTAGCCATGGCAGCAGCAGTGGCATTGGTCGAACCGCAGATAGCGGCAAAACCAGCGCAGCCGACGATAGTAGCCATAGCTAGGCCACCACGTATTCGGCCAAACATGGTATAGCCAGCATCATAGAGCCTTCGGCTCATCCCGATGGCAAAGGTAATTGAACCCATGAATATGAATGTTGGGATAACGGTGAGAGAATAGGAGGAAAATGTGGCAAAAACGTCCCGGGCAAGAAGGCTAAGCCCGGCTTGTGGTGAAACTAAGTAGCAGAAACCAACCAGCCCGACAAAGGCCATAGCAAAGCCAACGGGCATGCTAAGGACAAAGGTTAGGATAAGAACAGCAATGCCGATTAGGCCAATGGTAATCGGGCTCACTTCTTCACCGCTTTCGTTACCGACTTGAGAAATTCCACCAGCAGTACCAGGCAGACCGGAATGCAGCAAAAAGCTATCGCATGGACGAAGGGATAAAAGGGTATCCTCTGAGTCATGGAAACCTCCCCCGTGCTCTGGAGGACGAGGGCGAAATCGTAGCTTCGCCAAGCTAGCAGGGCAAACAGTGTCACTCCAAGCAGAGATACAAAAGCAGTGACACTTGCTTGTGCACGCCTTGGTAGGCGCATCACGAAAAACTCTACTTGGATGTGCCCGCGTAGAACCTGGGTATAAGCTATGGCGAAGGCAGTGACTACAACACCCAGAAAACCTACCATCTCGATGGCACCAGGGACTGGCCAGTTGAAGAACTTGATGCCAATTATGTCAGCCACAATAAGGCCAATCATAGCCACCAAACCGGCACCGGCCACCCAGTTAAGCCAGTTGCTAACAGAGCTAGCAAATTTTTCCAAGCGGTCTATTTTGCCTGACATAGAACCCCAGACATTCTTGGGGGGTGCCTGGAGTCTGAAGCTAGCCATCCTTAGGCACCCCCAATAAGTCTATTGTGTAACCAGTTCCTTATCCTGCCGGCACAAGCGGTTCTAGCTCGGCCTCAACCCAGGCTACACTTTCCGCCGCCGTTGGTGACCTGCCAGACCAGTAGCTGACCTGCGCGAGTAGATATTCTTGATAATCCGTTGCTGGCAGTCCCATGGCTGTTTTTTCGCTTATATACGTATCTATCAACGGGTCTACGGCAGCTTCTACCCACTTGGCCATCTCCTCCGATGAAAGCTCAATCACCTCTCGGCCGGCAAAGGTCAGGAAGTAGTCGATTCCTGCCTTGTCATAATAGTCCCAAACCATACCGTGTTTTTCTATCCACTCTTGGCTAACTTCAGCAATAATCGTCTTTATCTCCTCGGGTAAGGCACTCCACTTATCCTTGTTCATGACCACGAACATATTAGCGGTGTTGCCGACATCATAGCAGCCAGTGACATACTTCACCACTTCGGCTTGGTTCCATCCCTTGAGCACCTCACGTGGAGTAAAACTACCGTCTATCGTACCCTTAGCCATAAGGTCGTAAGCCTCTCCCTGCGAGGCACCATAGCCTTCGGCTCCCAGAGCCTCCATTATCTTAGCGCCTACACCAGTAGACCTGATTACTAAGCCCTTCAAGTCCTCCATTTTGCGCACTGGTTTCTCGGTGGTGAAGACAACACCGGGACCATGAGCGTGGAAGTAAAGCACATGCGTATCCTCAAATTCAGCGGGTTTGAACTCTTGATAGAAGTCATTGGCTATTTTGGTGGCTACCCAACCGTTAGGATAAGCGTGAGGCAGGTCAACCAACTCGGAAGCAGGGAAACGACCCATAGAGTAAGCCAGAACGGACATACCTATATCGGAGATACCCTCAACCACGCCATCATAAACCTTGGGCGCCGGGGTCAATGACCCTCCCGGGAAATAATTAATCTTTACCCTGCCATCGGTGCGTTTCTCTATCTCCTTTACCCATTCCTCAGCCAATATGGAGTGGAAATGTGTGGGTGGGAAGAAATTGCTATAGGATAGTTCTATAACCTCAGGTGCTGGGGTGGCACAGGCACCGAACAGAGACGATGTCACCAGTATAAGTGCCAATAAAATAACCAAGGGTTTCTTTTTCACTATTCTAACCTCCATAATAGATTTCAAAGTTCCACAACCTCCTCATTATAATCTTATCAGATAACGTTTCACATAATATCACCACCTTAATATAAATTGATTTAATATAAAATTCGAAAAACCCTCCTTGCTTGGGAGGGTTTTTTATTTCTTAGGTGTCTCTAATTTCGTTTGTTAATACAATTGTTTTTTCATGTAGCACCCTCCCAAGCAGAGCTTCCGCAGCTCTGCATATAATACATATAGTATGAATAATAATATGATGCTAAGAGGGCTAGATACATTAAAGCACTTCTCAACCTTATTTCGAAATACTATATCATAAGAGATCGGGTGTGTCAATGGTATTTGGTTATGTATATAATTAGCATCATATAGTCACAAGCAAAGGATAATAGAGTAGGAGTCAGCAGAAGATGAAAGGGAAGTAGCATTGTAGCTGGAGACAATTTCAGGGAACCAAAACACAATCTCTGATAAGGATGTTTACTCTGTAGCCATCGTATTTACCCTGCGCTGTCACTGTTTGTGTTGTTGTCAACCGATTCAGCTCGGGTCTATAGTTCTTGTCAAACGTGCAGCGGACGTGCCATTCCTCCTTCTTTTCAGCACTAGTTAGCATAATATAGTAAATCTCATGAATATCATTTACTACTATTTTGTCCACTACTCCCGTTACCTTAAGATTCTTATTGGTGAATTTTGCGTCGGCGGCTATCTTGTCTCGATAAGCTGAATACAGTTCTTCAACAGTTATCTCTATTACGTTTGGTACTGGTTCAAATTCGGTCTCCGGTATTGGTTTGGGTTCTGGCTCCGATGCTAGCACTGGCTCTGGCTCAGACATCAATTCAGGTTCTGGCTCTGGTTCAGGTTTTGATATTGGTTCAGGCTCCGGCTCTGGTTCAGTCACCAGTTCAGGTTCTGGCTCCAGAACTGGTTCAGGTTCTAATATTGGCTCAGGTTCCAGTTCAGGCTTTAATTCAAGCTCCGGCTCAAGCGGTTTCTCCTTATACCGTTTCTCTGATTTTAGTTGTTTATAAGTTTTTGGTATCTGTTTATAAGCATCCGATAATAGGGGGTAACCACACCATTGGCAAGCCCAATCTATGGTTCTCGCTGTTTCCTGACCGCAATTAGGACACTTTGGCATCGAACACCTCTTTTTCATAGTATACCTGAGAACGACAGTTTGTCAATATGGCCACGACTAACTCCGTGATGGAAGCACAAACCATGAATAATTGGTTCCTATCTGAGTCGGTTGAATTCCAGGTCGGGTAGTGGTAATATGATAGCGCTGACAAGACAAGGAGTACTTTGAACATGGTAAATTGGCAGGTAACGGCAACCACCATTTATTGTGATGCAGTGGATAATGAGGTAACCCTGATGGTGTACAAAGATGGGTCGGCAAAATGCACTGGCTATGAGAAGTATCGCCAGCCCAGCAAGGCGATAAGCAAACTATTGGAGAGAAAAGGTAAACAGTTAAACCGGAAGCTGGAGTGTGAGGGGCCGGAATGCCATCGAGTAATACAGTATAAGGAAAAACTGTTTGCTGAGGAAGCCAAAAGTGAATAGTAGAAACCAGGCGAAGATAAGAATTGAAAACCTCTCCCTTTCTTTTGGTGGTGTGAGGGCCCTTATCGATATCAGTGTGGGTATAAGAGACAATGAAATTCTGGCGATTATAGGACCAAATGGCGCTGGTAAGACCTGTATCTTAAACTGTATAAACGGCTTCTATAAGCCGCAAGAGGGTGAAATATATTATGAAGGGCAGAGAATCACCCGCATCCGCCCGGATAAGGCAGCTCAGCTTGGTTTGGCCAGAACCTTCCAGAATATCGAGCTATATACTGGGTTGAGTACTCTGGACAATATTATGGCTGCCAGACACATCCTAATGAAGCAGAATTTCGTCAGTGGTGCCCTATACTTTGGTTGGACTCATAAGGAGGAGGTTGAACATCGTAAGACAGTGGAGAACATTATCGATTTCCTGGAGATAGAGCCAATTAGAAAGAGGGTGGTCGGTACCCTCCCCTACGGAATGCGCAAGAGGGTTGAATTGGGCAGGGCCCTGGCTCTGGAACCAAAAGTTTTACTCCTTGACGAACCGATGGCAGGAATGAACCTGGAAGAGAAAGAGGATATTGCCCGATTCATCATCGATATCTTTGAGGGACAGGGGGATACCTATCCGGAAACGCCGGTTCTGAGAGACGGAGTTAGTTGTATTGTCCTTGTTGAGCATGATATGGGAGTGGTCATGGATTTAGCCGATAGGATTGTGGTTCTTGATTTTGGGCGGAAAATCGCCGAAGGCACGCCTGAAGAAATCAGAACCAATCCTGAGGTTATATCAGCCTATCTGGGAGAAGGAGGATAGTCTCAAATATAACCACCTCACTCCCAGGTTCTCTCATCGACTATTGTTTGACGCTCTTCTGGGATGGTCCCCATCTCCACAAATTCAATTCTATCTATCTTGACCCGACACTGGTTCTGGAATCTTTTGTTTAAGTCATCAGCTAGGTTTTTTCTGTCTATAGCTTCGTCCTTCAACTCAATCTTGAGGGTCATTTCATCCCGCTGTCCGCAGCGACTAACCACTATTTGGAATCTAGAGATTGGCTCAAAGCCAAGAACCACCTGTTCGGCTTGTTTAGTAACGATAAACATACCTCTCACTTTAATGGCGTCGTCAGTTCTGCCAACGATAGCGACTAGCCGGTTTGACGTCCGGCCACAGGGGCAGGCTTCAGTGGTATAAGAGGACATATCTCCGGTACCAAAGCGGATAAGACCCCAAGCCTTATTGTGAATCGGGGTTACCACTATTTCACCTATCTCCCCAGGTCCTAGCTGTTTTCCTGTCTCGGGGTCAACTATTTCTACTATATATTCGTCCATAAGGTGCATGCCCGATTTTTGGCGGCATTCATAGGCAATGGCTCCACCCGGTTCGGTAACCGCATAGGCTTGTGCGGTAGCAATCTGGTAGTCCTCCTCCAGGGTTTTCCGCAGCGAGGCGGGGAGCATCTCACCGGTAAACCAGGCACGCTGGAGAGCGAAATCCCGGTGAAAGTTATACCCCATTTCCTCCGCCTTTTTGATGATGGTCATCAGAAAAGTGGGCGTTCCTACGAACCCGGTAACTTTCAGGTCATACATGGTCTGAATCTGAATTTCGGTATTGCCGGTACCCATGGGTATAGCGGTGGCTCCACAATCTCTTATGGCTTCGTGAAAAAGAATACCCGCCGGTGACATGTGATAGGCGAAGGTGTTAACAACCACGTCTCCCTTTCGAAATCCAGCAGCCCAAAACGACTTGGCAAACCACTTAATGCCCGCATGTTGGATTGGCTCATAGATAGGGCCAGGCGAGATAAATACGCGGTCAACATCTTCCGGGGGAATGGCAAGAAAGCCTCCGTAGGGTGGTTTTGCCTTCTGTAACTCAATGAGGTCGGTTTTCCTGGTGATGGGCAGTCTTTCCAGGTCTTTTACAGTGCGGACTTGGACCGGGCTTACCCCGGCTTTATCAAATAGCTCTCTAGCAGCGGGAGCATTGTGGTAAGCATGGTCAACGGTTTGAGATAACTTCTCATCCTGGTATTTGCTCCTCGCCTCAGCGGGCATTACCTCTAATTCATCAAAGAATTCATCCTGTTTAGCTGATATTATAACCATCGTTTTCGCCTCTTATAGTGTTTTACTTCTCGGTAGCTCTTCTTCGTGCCCATGGCAGATAGCCCTATGTAAAACTCCTTCACATCCTCATTATTCTTCAGGAAATCGGCGGTACCATCAAGAACAACTCGGCCATTTTCCATAACATAACCGTAGTGGGCAATACTCAGGGCAATTCTGACATTCTGCTCCACGAGAAGAACTGATGTTTTATGTTCAGTATTGAACCGTTGGATAATATTGTATATTTCTTCAACTAACAGCGGCGCCAGACCCAGTGATGGCTCGTCTAACATCATTAGTTTCGGAGTAGCCATCATGGCGCGGCCGATAACCAGCATTTGCTGCTCGCCTCCAGAGAGATAACCAGCGGTATTATGTCGCAGCTCTTTGAGTCGTGGGAAGTATTCATAAACCATCTCCAGGTCTTGTTTGATACGATGGTCTCTACGGTGATAAGTCCCAACCAGCAGGTTTTCCTCGGCACTGAGGTGCTCGAAGACCCGCCGCCCCTCTAGTGCCTGAATAATGCCCAGCTTAGCTATTTGTTCGGCGCTTTTTTTATCTATCCTCTCGCCATTCCATTCGATGCTGCCGTCAGTTACGGCTCCTTCCTCAATGTGGAGTAAACCTGATATTGCCTTGAGAGTGGTACTTTTACCGGCACCATTGGCTCCGAGCAGGGCAACAATCGAGCCGTCCTCTACACTCAGAGAAACGCCATGTAGCACTCGTATAACATTGAGATAAGCAACCTCAATGTTGTTCAGTTTAAGCATAGCTAACCTTCTGTTGGCAGGGCCCCTGCTCCAGGCAGGAGCCCTACTCAAACATCATTTTTCGAACTAGTCAAATGTGTATGGTATCAGTGGTGCTTCTACCCAGCCAGTAATCGGCACGAGTTCGCCATCCTGAACTTGGAAGATCCTGACTGATTTGGAAAGTCGGTTATCGCCCGGGGTATAGGTTACCGGACCGTGCAGACCGCCAACATCAAAGTTGTTCAACTTCTTGAAGCCATATTCCTCTACCGCCTGCGGGGTCAGGTTATCAACGCCAACATTCTCTATAGCCAATCTCAGGATCTCAGCCACGATTAAACCCTCTGCCCAGCAGGTGATGTAGTCCATGTTGCCATAGTCGTCGGGATGATACTCCTGGCAGTACTCGGTCATCTTGGCCATAGCTGGCACGTTATCACCCCAGTTCACCGTGGGGTAGACGCCGTATACATCCTCAGCATCAGCTCCAGCCAGTTCAACAAGGACGCTGGTGAAGCTGGCATGACCACAAGCAATGGTCATACCCGGATACATACCCAGCTCAACAGCATTCTGCACAATGATAGAAGTCGGCTGTGGTGTGCTGGATATATACAGGATATCGGGGTTTTGTTTCTTAATCCTGGTCAGACTTTCTATTTCCGATATGGTGGTAGCGGTATGTTCTTCATCAGCTACAATGTCGATACCCATCTCATCCGCCAAGGCGTTAGCCGCATCCCGGGCGCCGGAACCGGTGGTGTTGTTCAGGAGGTGCAGCGCCATCTTGGGTTTTCCTGTGCCCTGCCATATGTTATCCAGGTAATACTTGGCAAAGGCAGCCCAGTCATCACCATAATCGGGCATCTGGGCATAGATGTGCCGTGGTGGGTTGGTTAATACTGGAGAGCTGAAGACGGCAAAACCAGGAAACTCAGCCCGGTTGGCAGTTTCCGCAGATGCCATCATCATCTTGGAAGAGTTGGTGGTAAAGAGCAGACATTCACTATTTATTAGCTCGTTGATGATGGTAGCTGCCTTAGCGGCATCATATTGGTTGTCACGCCATATCACCTCAATCTGGTATCCGGCAACGCCGCCGAGCTCTTCATTAATGTATTTTATACAGTCCAGTTTGGCGTTACCCATGGGGCGCCCCTTTTCGGCAGCAACACCGGTATAGCAGATACTAAAGCCGACCTTCACCGCTTTCTCGGCGCCGCCACCACAACCGGCACTCAGCAGGGGCATCATGGTAATGATTAATGCCAGAGATACAACTCCAGCTATCACTAGTAGTTTTTTTCGATTCATTTGTCGTGTCTCCTTTCTTAAAATTATTGGCCAATGGTCTTTGGCTGACGCTACATTGTTCTATCCTCCTTTATCAGACTAGTATGAGAAAGGCCAGAGCCGGTAAGATGCCTTAAACAATTGCCACCGGTGGGCCAGCCCCCGGGGCTCCAGTATCAGGAACAGGACAATTGCCAGGCCAAATACCATTGGCCCGATGCCAGTGGTAAATCCGGCGGGTAGGGCGAAGGTCTGTTCCAAGACCGGTGCAATGAATGTTATCCCCTGTTGCAGCATACGGATGAAAATGACACCAAAAATGGGGCCAGTGACAGTACCCAGACCACCGATTATTATCATGCCGATATACAGAATTGAGTCCATTAGGGTGAAATTCTCAGCATTCATGAA
>CAZQZA010000005.1:0-25460 GCA_964597725.1 uncultured Dehalococcoidales bacterium
GGAATTCTACGGAAAACTCGGAGAAGGTAACCCGCTCGGTCTCCTGAGCATAGCGTTTTGCCTTTTCAATTTTCCCTATCAAGCTGGATTGCATAATTGGCCTCCTTAAATTAAAAAACACTGGCTTAAGTTAAGCTCAGTGCTTCCTTAAAAATAAAGTTACAATTGCTAAACATACTTTATTATATTTTACTCCTTTTTTGCCTACAAGTAAAGGAGGCGAATTGCATCATAATTATTGTTACCGAAAGTGGTATCGTTGCCTCCCTATTTGCCTCAGCCTTTGCGGCTAAGCAAGTCGTCACTTGACTTTGTGAGGTGGGTGAATGGATTTGACCCCTCGACGTCTTGCTTGAGAAGCACTGATAATAAAGGGCAGGAACCTCTCGGCATTTTCCACAAAATTCAGTATAGAGTCGGGCAGATGTTGACGAAACTTTTGTTTAGTGGTAATTTTAGGTAGTGGGTTAAACGGTAAAACACAAGGAGGCCGAGATGAGAAGGGGACGGAGCAAGCCTAAGTTTGTGGGAATGAGACTGAGTGAAGAGCAGAGCCGAGTCTTATCCCGGCTGCAGCAGAATTCTAATCGGAGTAAGAGTGAGATTCTGCTAAGGGGTTTGGAACTTCTTAGTGAATATTATTCGCTTGGCCTTGACCAGCTTCCTCTAAACCTTGAGTTGAGAAACCTCGAGGCCGAGGCAATACGTCATGCTGAAGCTCTAAGACAAATCAGGAAAAAAGAGGAAGCTATCGGGCAAATGGTTCAGGAATTGGGTAACGTCGATAAGATTATAGACAAGTACCGAGGCAGTAAAAAGGCCCTAATCCAGATACTTCTTGACATTCAAGCGCAGAACCACTGGCTTCCTAAACCTGCCTTGATGTGGGTTTCCGAGAGGCTAGGGGTCTCATGGTCCCACATTTACCACATTGCCACTTTCTATAAGGCGTTTAGCCTTACTCCCCGGGGTCGCCACATGGTTCAAGTATGCTTGGGCACTGCCTGCCAAGTGCGGGGTGCACCGCGCCTACTAGAGAAGGTGATGGATGTTCTCAATATCAAACCTGGGGAGACTGACCAGGAACAAAGGTTTACTCTAACCACGGTGAACTGCTTGGGCTGCTGCGCCCTAGGACCGGTGATGGTGGTCGATGGAGATTACTACGGTAATCCCTCCGCAGAACAGATTAAACAAACAGTTGTTAGCTGTGAGTAGACAGGAGGAGAGAGTTATGGCAAGATTAGGCTCCCCCACAGCCCTAGAAAAGCTAAGGCAGGAGCTATTAGCTAGGGTAAATGGCAAGACAATTGTTTCCGTGACTAACGGGACAGACGGTAGAACACGCCATAGTCAAGCTGTGTTTCAAGCCTTCGTCGAGGAAATAGAAAAGCAAGGCTTGGGAGGTAAGGTAGAGGTAAAGAGCACAGGATGTCATGGCTTCTGTGAGAAAGAGCCCATTGTTCTTGTCCTACCTGAGGAAATCTGCTATATAGGAGTGAAGCCCGAGGATGTGCCTGAAATTGTCTCTGAGACCTTGGCTGGGGGGAAAATTGTTGAAGGTCTCCTCTACAAAGACCCTGCCACTGGACAAAAGATTACCAAGGAATCTGAGATACCGTTTTATAAATATCAAAACCGAACTGTTTTGGGGAATAATAGATTCATAGGTATGGAGAGCATCGAGGATTATATTGCTCTTGGTGGCTACTCTGCTTTAGCTAAGGTTCTTTTTGAAATGAAACCAGAGCAGGTTCTAAGCGAGGTTAAGGAGGCAAACATGAGGGGTAGGGGTGGGGGTGGATTCCCGGTGGGGATAAAATGGGAAACTACCCGCAACGCACCTGGAGAGCCAAAATATGTTATTGTCAATGCTGACGAGGGCGACCCCGGGGCTTATATGGACAGGAGCTTGCTGGAAGGAAATCCCCACAGCGTCCTGGAGGGGCTTATCATCGGCGCCTATGCCATCGGTTCCCACGAAGGGTTCATCTATGTCCGTCAAGAGTATCCTCTAGCTGTGCAGAACATTACTATGGCTATTGAGCAAGCCCGAGAATATGAACTTCTGGGGGAAAATATCCTGGGGTCAGGCTTCAATTTTGACGTCCAGATACATCGTGGTGCTGGCGCTTTTGTATCGGGGGAGTCAAGTGCATTGATGACGGCTATAGAAGGAAGGGTGGGGGAGCCAAGACCAAAGTATATCCGTACTGCGGTGAGTGGTATAGAAGAGAAGCCGAGCAACCTAAATAATGTGGAGACTTGGGCAAATGTGCCCCTTATTATCAATAGTGGGGCTGATTGGTATAAGAGCATAGGCACTGAAGGAAGCAAGGGGACAAAGATCTTTTCTCTGGTAGGTAAGGTTAGTAACACTGGCCTAGTCGAGGTGCCGATGGGGATGACACTTAGAGAGGTCATTTATGATATCGGTGGTGGAATTCCTGGTGGAAAGAAGTTCAAGGCAGTGCAGACCGGAGGTCCCTCTGGTGGCTGCATTCCCGAGAGCTTTCTTGACCTTCCCGTGGATTTCGATGAGCTTACCAAAGCCGGCTCGATGATGGGCTCAGGGGGGTTGATTGTCATGGATGAGGACACCTGTATGGTAGATATCGCCAGATATTTTACCGATTTCCTCTGCCAGGAATCTTGTGGAAAGTGCGTTCCCTGTCGTGAGGGACTAAGGCAAATGCTCAAAATTTTGGATAATATCTGTGCTGGGAAAGGGAAGGAGGGGGATATTGAACTTCTCAAGGAGCTCTCTGAGGTGATGAGGGACGCTTCTCTCTGTGCTCTAGGCACTACCGCTCCCAACCCGGCGTTGAGTACCATCAAATATTTCAGGGATGAGTATGAGGCGCATATTAAAGAGAAGCGTTGCCCTGCTAGGGTTTGTCGGGAACTTATCACATACTACATCCTGCCCGACAGATGTCAGGCATGTCTCATCTGCGCCCGAGACTGCCCCACCGGGGCCATTACCGGCGGTAAGGGTCTCGTCCATGTGATCGACCAGGAGAAGTGCACTAAGTGCGGGGCTTGCTTTGAGGTTTGCCCTCCCCGCTTTGATGCTGTGGTGAAGCTCTCGGGTGTGCCAGTACCGCCACCTGTTCCTAGCGAGACCAAGGTAACACGCAGAAGGTGAGGAAGAAAGATGGAAAACATAAGATTGGAGATTGACGGTAAGACTGTTGAAGTCGAGGAGGGGATTACCATTCTTCAAGCGGCCCAAGGGGCCGGGATTGATATTCCTACCCTCTGTTATGATGAGAGGCTGGCTCCTTACGGCGCATGTCGGCTGTGTACCGTAGAGATAACTAAGAATAACCGAACTAGGTTAGTAGCCTCCTGTGTCTATCCGGTAGAGGAGGGGTTGGTGGTAACAACCGATTCGGAGCGAGTGAGAAAAATTCGTAGAATGATTCTTGAACTACTCTTGCCTCTAGCCCCTACAGGACCAATAGAAAGTCTGGCTAAAGAGTATGGACTAAAAGGGTCACGATTCACCACAGAACAAACATCTTGTGTTCTTTGCGGTTTATGCGTCCGTTACTGCGCCGAGATAAAGAAGGCCAATGCCATCGGCTTTATAGGTAGAGGGATAGACCGAGAAGTTGCTTTCTTGCCAGAGGTAGCCCCCAAGGTCTGCGATAGTTGCCGAGAATGTTTTGCTATTTGCCCCGGCGGCAAAATCCCCTTGGAGACCGACGGAGTTCGGTTTCCGATTCCGGTCTGGCAAAGTAAACAAGAGCTACGTTAGAGTTCTGGGACAGAATTTAGGAGCCATCCCTACGAGGCAGCCACCATGCGGAATTATGCCAGGTTGAGAGAAGTATTAGGGAGCGGCTCCTAACTTGCTGAGTATGAGGCACTCCTCTCCCCAACAGCGTGGTTCAGAACTCTGTGGATTTGCCATACGAATCCTTACCCCCGTCTTCGGCTCATCCACATAGTATAAGTAAGATGGAAGAATGGTACTGGCACTGCACATGCTCTAAGAATAAAGGAAAATAGACATGGCGCAGTTTTCTTTCTAAAGTACACAGAGACTACGGACAAAGCAAGGGATGAAATATGATCCATCTTCTGCGAAAGGGGCTAAATGCTCAGGTGCCAGGTCTCAGAAGAAGCACGTTGTAGGAAATGCAAAGAGGGAGAGTTGATACGAAAACCGATATAGCTGATGTTGTCATTGTTGGGGCGGGAGTTATAGGTTGTGCCATCGCCTATTTCCTGAGCAAGGAAGGGGTGAAGGTCGTTGTAGTGGAACAGGATAGTATCGGGAGCCATGCCTCCGGCTTTGCCCCTGGGAGTCTTAACCCAATGAGACTACCTCCAGAAACCATAGACCTCATGCTGCCTCTGACGTGTAAAAGCTTTCAAATACACAAGGTGTTTTCTCAAGAGTTGAAGGAAGAGACGGGTATTGACTATCATTTCCGTCAATCAGCCCGCATCACGCTTGCCTTTACAGAGACAGAGGCAGAAGAACTCAGGTCCGTGGTTGATTCACAACAAAAACAAGGATTTAAGGTATGCTGGCTAGATAGAGACGCTGTCCTTAGCATGGAGAACAGGGTTTCTCCTGAGGTAATAGGGGCAGCATACAGTGCGGATGGAGCGGAATTAGAGAGCTACCAATACGTTCTGGCCTTGGCTCAAGCAGCCGAGAAATACGGGACTGAGATTCGCCACGGACAGGTTACCGGACTGAAAAGAAATGGGTCAAAGGTAACTGCTATCCAACTCTCATCTGGTGATATCGCCTGTGAACGCACCATTCTAGCCATGGGGCCTTGGGCAGGGTTGGCCTCTTCGTGGCTCGGTTTCCCGGTACCTGTAGGACCTCAAAGAGGACAGGTTCTGAGGATTCGAGCATCGGGGCTACCTTTCCCCTATACACTGTACTGGGCTACTCACTATACCACGCAGACAAGACATGATGGTCTTATCCATACTGGTACCACTCATGAAGACGTTGGTTTCGATGACCAACCTACGGAAGAAGGAAGGGACAGTATAATAAGTGGTCTGCTTACCATGGTACCTTTCTTATCGGAGGCAGAGCTTGTGTTGCAAACAGCATGCCTCAGGCCACTCTCTGCTGATGGATTGCCTATAATCGGAGAGGTCCCTGGTTGGAGTGGTGTATACTTGGCTACCGGTCATTGGACGAAGGGTGTTTTACTTAGCCCCATAACTGCCCGCCTCATGACCGAGCTGATAGTAAAAGGCCACACCTCCATTCCAATCGAACCCTTTACCGCAGCCCGCTTCACCAGAAGAGAGAGCTAAAGGTACCTGAAAGAAACAGGCATCAACATGGAACAGGCCATGTCTTCGGTGCGTAAATATACATTGAATCCAGGATACCAGCTGTGTTATACTTTAGGCTTGCGTCGGTTCCTGGACTTGTTTCATCGGTACGGTGGTGACAACTTACAAAATTTTGTACCGACGGTATTAGGTCAGGGAGAAATAGATTTTGCGGACCTTGAAAAGATACTCCAAGGATAGCAATAATTAATTTTGTCATAGTAATTAGCTGTCGTTTTTGAATTATTAACAGACTTGAAAGAAGGACAATGTTGGAGCAATTTCTTGGATATCATTCGGAATGGAATTTAGGCAGCCCCGGAGGTTGGGACTATCAGCGGATAACGCAAAAAATTACTAAAGCGGTCTGGAAAAAACATTTTCAGAATTATTCTATTGACGTGGATTTGGACTTTGGTCATCCACTACTGAATCCAGTGAATAGCTTTGTAAACCTGCTGAAAGAAGCGCACCGCTTAAGGGAAGGCGCCAACCCCGGTTTGATAGCGGTGATTGCTGAAGAAGAGACACTAGAAGACGTGGTTGAAAATAAGAACCTGGTAACACACTTAAACGCCGTAGAGGGACTGTCTGGTGCTCTCATGGCTCCGCATGAACTAGAAGTGGAAAACGGACGTGTCTGCTGGCAAGGTCAACCGGTGTCCATTATTTTCATGGACTTTAACACGAACGTCCTTTTAGATTTGCACCGCAAACATAGCTTGGCTCCCCTGCTCCAGGCTGTGCGGGAAGGCAGGGTAATCAATCCCAGAGGCACCGAACCGATCAATGTCAAAAGCATGTTTGAAGTCATCACTGACCCCAGGAACAGACAGCGTTTCCATAAGGAAACCATTCAACGGACCCCCTGGACCCGCCAGTTTTATCCTCGTCAAACCCAAGGTCCTAATGGAGAACATATCCCGGACCTTATCGAGTGGACTCGGTCAAATTGGGACAACCTGGTGCTCAAGCCGGAGCGTGGATATTCTGGAAAGGGAGTGAGCGTGGGCGGGATACACCATGATATCGATGACATCATAAATCTAGCGCTCAAAGATGGCGATTATATTGTCCAGGAAAAGATTCCTCTGAATCTGTGGACAGAGAATATGCCCGAGCTTGATTTGGAAAACCGTAACGTTAGAGAGGTCCAATACCAAACAGATTTCCGGTGTTTTTTCAGCCAAAAGGGTTTGTTTGGTTTTCTGGGCAGATATGGCGGCGTGCCGACAAATGTGGGCAGCGGCGGAGGAATGCAGCCTCTTGCCGTGCTCCGCTCGGAAATGAGCGTAGGTGAGGCAACAAAACGGATTAACGAAGTTATTCTGAACATGGACTATGGCGATGTACTGGAAGCGGTAGAGCACCAGAAGAAAATGGCGTTGGATTATCAGTTTACCTATCTCCTTGGTTCCATTAAAATCGCTCTGCGGCCTCGATTGCTCACCACCGGACAAATGAAAGCCCTTGGAGCATATTGCGCTAGTATCTGGTCTGACTGCTTGACCTTGGAAAAAATGTGGCTGTCTGGGGAATTGGATGTAATCGTCAACATTGAACCTGAAGAGCTTGAAATCATACGGTCCCAACCGTGGGGAGGGGGGCCGGCTATCTTTGCCTCAGACGGATTATTTAGTTTCGGAGCACATGTAAAATGAGTATTCAAGTAGATAATAATTGGTGGCAGGAGCTTTTCGACGAAATTTATCTTCTGACCGATGCCCGAACAGTTTGTGATGAAAAATTGACCTGTCAAGAAGTAGATTTCCTTGAAGGGGCTCTGGATTTAGATAAATCCGCTTCTATTCTGGACTTGTGCGGAGGACAGGGCCGGCATTCCCTGGAACTTTCCCGGCGTGGTTTTGTGAATGTAACGGTGCTGGACTATTCCAGATACCTCGTAGGCCTGGGAGAAAAAAGAACCAAACAGGAAGGGCTCAATACCATTTTCATTCAGGGCGATGCCAGAAATACCGGTTTGTGCGGGCAGAGCTTCCAGTTCATCATTATCATGGCTAGTTCCTTTGGATACTTTATTGATGAAGACGAAAACAAAAAATCCTCAAGGAGGCATTTCGCCTGCTCATGCCCAAAGGAACATTACTGTTGGATCTTCCTGACAGAGATTATGTCCTTCAGAACTTCAATCCCTTTTCCTGTCATAGGGTAACCGAAGATATTACAGTTAGCCGTGAAAGAGAACTGGGAGATGATATCATTTACAGCCGGGAAACGGTTACGTCCGAAAAAAAGGCTGTATACGCAATAGAACTTACTGCACCCGTCTTTACAGCCCGGGAAAAATCTCAGACTTGATGTATTCAGTAGGTTTTTCGTCCATAACTTGCAAAAAGGATTTTATGAGCCGCGGCACAGAAGGGGACTACGGGTGCATGACCAATCGGATGATTGTAACAGCAAAAAAGAATTTAGAAACACTAACCGCAATCTCTTCCGAAGGCTATTGATAGGCTAACCAATCAAGGTGAGTCATTGTTTGCACATCCAATACGCATTGAGAAATTGATAAACATGTTCTGCTGTTATTCATAAGTTATGGCCTAGCATCTTTCATTTCCCTTTTAGCACGGTACTTCACGCGGTATGCTTGCGTCTGTTCACCCCCCTTCCTTACTATATAGGGTAATCTACAAAATGACTCAACACTCTACCGAATTCGCTGAAGCTTACTGTGTATAACAGCAGGTAGTAAGATTGACAAACCGAAGCTATAAATGACAAAATGAATTAAGAATAACGGATTTTAGGACTATTACTAAATAGTCATAGCGGTAAATATAAGCGGGATTATATAGTTAAACACGAACAAATCAGCTATCACCCCTTAGCTAGCGGTATGGATCTCAGGAAGATAGCTGCTGAGCAGTAGAGCTGACATTAGCCCTGTGAAATATGTTGAACCTACAATCTTAGCGTTCCGCCGCAATCGGGCAGCATCAATCACCGGGGTGCCGGAATCAACCTCCTGGAGAATCCGAAATACCTGCACCTCCGTATACCTTCTTGTTTTCACTTTTGCTTCCTCCTGTAGTTATTTTACAGGAGTCTCGCATTTCAAGTGGTCCTATTTTCGGGGGGCAGGCCACGGTCTATGGTCAGAGCTAGGGAGACTCTAGAAAATATAAGCATAATTGAGCAATTGTTAGCCAATTTGCCAAACGGTCCCATAATGGGTGAACTTAAAGAGCCGCATATAAATGAAATTATTGGCAGGGCTGAAGCACCAAGAGGTGAATTAATCTACCATATTAAATCAAACGGGACTAATATTCCCGAGCGTGTCAAGGTAAGAACGCCAACTTTTGCCAATGTGTATTTCCTAACTAAAGCCCTCAAAGGGGAAAAAGCCGAGAATGCACGACCAATAATTGAGAGCATAGACCCTTGTTTCGCCTGCACAGACAGATAGCTCTTAAAAACCAGCCCCCATACTGCAGTGATTCCTTAATTAAGTTCGGTGGTCAATAAAATCTTGAGAGGCCGCTGCTTTGACATAAGTGGGCTATTTCTGGTATAACCTTGGGTAGTTTAGCCTACTTCCGCTAGATACAGTACCAAATGGATTAAGGAAGGGGCTAAAACATAATAAACTGGTTCTTTGGTCAGGTGAGTAGGCCAGGGATGTAGGCTTGCAATCAAGGGAGCTTTTGCCCCCACATAGTGAGGTAAGAAATGAGCGAGAAGATTTTCTGCGGTAAATGTAACATGTTACTGTATTTTGGCGAGGAAATCAAGAGACGCCTTTACATGCGTGCGATACCGTCAGAAGAAACTGTACTAAGTTTCTACAACAACGTTTGTCCACGATGTGGGAATAAACTATCACTTAAGACAGTAGAAATACAAATAAAGGAGCGACGTAAATGGCGCATAGTGAAGAGTTAATAAGAGAACTTGAAAAAAAGGCCAATGTGGTACGTAGAAATATTATAACTATATTCGAGGGGAGTGGGAGTGGCCACGTTGGCGGGACGATGTCAGTAGTTGAAATAGTTACTGCTCTTTACTTCCACCATATGAAATTAGACCCCAAGAATTATGATTGGGCAGAACGAGACAGGTTAATCCTGTCTAAAGCTCATAGCTGTGAGGCTATTTATGCTATTCTAGCCGAGATTGGTTGGATTCCAAAGGAAAAGCTTACGACATATTATCGCTTTGGCTCGCCGCTTCAGGGTCATGCCGATCGATGGTGTACACCGGGCATAGAATATTCGGGCGGATCGCTTGGGCAGGGTTTATCCTTTGCTGCTGGATTGAGTCTGGCCGAAAAATTAAAGACGCAAAAAACCCCACCTTCCGAATTCGCTAAAAAATATATGACAAAATACATAACAAAGTACAACCCTGCATACCGAGTTTATTGTATTCTTGGTGATGGCGAGTGTCATGAAGGTCAGGTGTGGGAAGCAGCGATGTTTGCTACCAAATATAAGCTGGATAATTTAATAGCCATAGTTGACTACAATAAATATTGTATCGATGGACCAACAACAGAGATTTTGCCTATAGAGCCCTTTGTCGATAAATGGAAGGCTTTTGGCTGGTGGATAACCGAGGTTGATGGTCATAACATAAGACAGCTGGTTGATGTATTAGACTTGACCAATAATCTTTATGGTGATGGAAGGCCAAAATGTATAATGGCACACACGGTCAAGGGGCGTGGTATCTCCAAGTGGGAAGAATCACACTCACACCATTCCCGTGGGGACGAAGTAACCGAAGGCCTTAAAGAGGGGAGAATTAAGTATGGTTAAATTCAGTAGCTACGTTGAGATTGGAGAGCCAGTTGCCACTGCCGCCGGCATAGCTAAAGGTGTGGCACAAGCAGCCGAAAAACATGACAACATGCTCGCCCTTTTAGAAGACCTGGGATTTCCCGGGATAGCATGGTTTCTTAAAAACGCACCAGATAGAATCGTCGAATGCGGAATAGCTGAGGCTAACGCCGCTTCTGTAGCAGCTGCCCTAGCTGCCGAGGGGTTCATGCCATTCATATACGGCTTCGCCTTTGCTACCATTGGTCGAGCTTATAATCAGATTAGGCAAAGCATCTTGCCCGACCGCTTCAATGTTAAAATAATGGCCCGGGAGGGAGCCTGGAGCGGGTTGGGGATATCACATAATTATGTTGAGGGAATAGCAGCAACGCGTGTAATGCCAAATTTGGTGATAGTGAATCCAGCAGATATTATTGAGGCGGAAAAATCGGTGATGGCGATAGCTGACTATATTGGACCGGTCTTCTTAAACTTAGAGGCTGGCTTCGGTAGCCCACCCCCGTTAAAGATCTTTACCGAAGATTACCCGTTTGAATTAGGCAAAGCCTATACAATTAAAAGCGGCGAAGGGGCTACGATTATTGCTACCGGCTATATGGTAACAGAAGCGATAAAGGCATCCGAGATCTTGGACAAGGAAGGGATTGACATACGAATAATTAATATGAGCACAATAAAACCCCTAGATGAGGATGCCGTGATTAAAGCCGCCGAGAAAACTGGTGCCATCGTTACTGCTGAGAACCATAGCATAATTGGTGGTTTAGGTGAAGCTGTTGCCGCGGTATTAGCTGAGAGTATTCCAACGCCCATGGTTAGAATTGGGGTTGGAGACGAGTTTAGTCAATCGGGTGTAATCACCGAGGAAGTGGATGAGCTTAAGCTTCACTTTAAGCTCGGAGCTGAAGATATAGCTTTAGCAGTTAAAGAGTGCATAGCGAAAAAGAATCAACTGCGCTAGGCCGTTGCTAGATTCTGGTTAGTATACTGCAAATCAAGGACGGGAAAGACATCAGCCTTCTCTACCCCGGCCCGATGGGCAATCCTACCTATCGAGCTAGCCCTCCCGAAAATAAATCCATTTTGCCGAGCTACAGCCTGCCCATGGCGCGGTCGGCACAGTCTAGCGTCTTATCCACATCGGTCTCAGTAAGAGCCCCGGAAGCGTACCACCTTCCACGGGGAGCAATGAGAAGCCCTTCATCAAGCAGAAGTGCGCAGAACTTCATCCGTTTTTCCACATCTGCTTCCTTTAAACCCCTGGCGCTGTAAGCAATTTCCTTGTCTATACACTCACAGAAGAACACTCCCCTAGGTGGTTTGTCAATAGCCCTTATTTCTAGCATCTCATTTATCTTTGTCATCTTTAAAATAATCTGCTACGCTTTTACCGAAATCTTGAGCTACTTTGCCTACATCTCTAAACTTTTCTTTAACATCCTCATCTTTAAACCTACTTCTAAAAGTTTCTGCTGACTCAACTGCACTTCTCCCAAATTCTTTAGCTTTTTCTTTTAGCTCAGGGTCTTTGAATATTTGGCTTATAGCATCACCAAATGCTTCAAACATCTCACCAAAGCTTTCAGTTGGACTTTTTTTCTTAGAATTTCCTTCTTGTGACATAATGCTCCTTTCTGGTCTCCTAAACCGACGCTATGACTATGCTATTTCAAGGCTATTTCACATGTAGAGATTTTAATTTAGTCCTCTTCTGAGACTTTGTCAATACCCCTTAAGCGATCAGTCCCATAGTTCATTAGTTTCTTCTACAAGCCCAGCTAAATGCAAACCACGGTGGCATCTGGTGATAAGGTTGAACAGACATCGGTTTGTGCCTAGTTTGTAGCCCCTGCTGTTTGAAAATTAGTACTAGACTTAATAGGATTATACTGCGGGTCTTGGATAGGAAATAAGTAACTGCTGCAAAGCTGATAACGGTTGCTTCCTCTCAAAGAAGAGTTCAGAATCTTCCAACATGGGAAAGGAGAGGATTTATGGAAAGAGAGTTGACTGCCACAGAAGCGGAAAGAAAGATTTTGATGGAACGGCTACCGCTTATCAATAGGATAAGTGATGGTAACTTCAGGGACCTAGCTATTGAAGCCTGGGCGAGGTTGTGGCGGGAGAGCCCTTACGGTGATATCAGTGAAGCCCCTAATTACACCAGTGAACTCAGTAAGGGTGATGAAACTCTGGTGCGGCATACCAATGCTGTGGTGAGGGTATCAGCTTCTGTCTCCCCATAAGAATACTAAACAGCAAAGAGTTATAGCGATAAGGATGGCACCGACCATAGTGAAACTGATATCAAAACCGCTCCTGTCAATAAAGTGACCAATGATTGGTGCTATGAAGCCGGGACCTCCAATACTGCCAACGTAATATATGCCGAGTATCGTCGAGCGATTATGAGCCGGGGCTCGGGTGATTAGATAGGCTTCAGATATGGGAATGAGGAAGAAAGCAGACATACCCAGCGCAACCAATAGAGCTAGCATAGCCCAACCGTAAGCTAGCAAGGTAAGTAGATAGATGACAAGCCCCGCAGCTACACTCGTTACTATTATCATTGGTACCCGTCCCCACCGATCACACAAGTATCCACCCAGAGGGGCGGCCCAAAGCCCACCGGAGTATACTAAGGCAAGCAAGATACCTGCTGTTTCTTCTCCTACACCCGAGCGGTCAACCAGAAAGAGTGGAATAAAAGCAATTATGGCCCAGATGGCCATTTCACTAACTATGGCAAGAGTAAGAAAGGCTAACAAGCGTTTGCGATTTCCCAATACGGAAGGTTTTTCAACCTCACTTTCCCCTACTTTTTTCTCGATTCTTTCCTGATACCTTTGTCGGGCTAGAAGGACATATAATGCAATCCCGAGTACAGTAACCGGGATTGCCAATCCGATAAAGGCTCCGCGCCAACCCACCACACTGACAAGGGCAACAGCAATTAGTGGTGTTACGAAATAGCTGGCAGATCCCCCTATTTGATGAATACCTAATGCGCGACCTCGACTTTCTGGTGGCACCGAGGCTGAAACTAGTGGGACGGCAGCCGGGTGATAGCTACCACCCATTATTCCGAGCAGTACCAGGAGGGCTGCCAGAGCAATGTAATTTGGTGCTAGTCCAATCAGGAGCCCAGAGACTGCGACACCAGAAATACCGATAGTGATTAGCGTGCACTGACCAATGCGGTCAGCCAACCATCCCGCTGGCAGCTGGCTTATGCCGTAGGCTACAGTAAATGCGGTAACTAACAAACCCGCGTGGGCATAATCTAGCGTGAAATCGTCGCGAATAAAGGGCATAAGGGGTACCAGCAGTGCTGTCAAAAGATGATGACTGAAGTGTGCAATCACAAGTAAATATAGCAACGAACTATATCTTCGGGCAAGATTAAATTTCCTCATAATGTGGGGTGCCCCCAATTTTAGTACCATTTACAATGAGAAACTTCCTGCTTTCTCCACTGGTTGCTTACCTTCTGTTACCTGGTTCTTTTCGTAGTATTGCCTGGCAAACTCGGCCGGAGTCAGGTAGCCCAGCGAGCTGTGCGGATGGTGGTTATTATAACTCCTGTCTCCATGTTTCCACAATAGCCTGAGCCTCCTTACCATTCCGAAAGACTTCGCAGTTCAGGCACTCATCCCTTAACTTGTCAAAGAAACTCTCGGTATAGACGTTCTCCCATGGGCTTCCCGGCTTGATGAATAAGCTTGACCTCCTGCACACTTCGGCTTTACAGTGTATGCTTTCCCGATAAAGGTCGAAAAGAGCGGTGGTGGTTGGGTGCGCGTCGTTGCTTTTGTTAAAGCTGGTAGAGTTGGCTAGCTAGAAGTAATTTTAAAGCATTCGCCGGTTACTTTCGTGACGGCCAGGCGACTTTGGGGAGGGTAGTCACACCATTATGCCATGACCTTCAACGATAACTCTACCACCGACCCGTTCCCATTTTAACGGCTCTGCATGCGGCTGGACTACATACTTCTTACTTGCCTCAAGATAAGTTTCTTCATGCATTGTCTTAACTTATGTCACTCTCCTTCCCTTTCCGTCTGCTCCCATATTGTTTTCGACCTTCTAAGACTCTGTTCTA
Source organism: uncultured Dehalococcoidales bacterium (assembly GCA_964597725.1). GTDB lineage: Bacteria > Chloroflexota > Dehalococcoidia > Dehalococcoidales > JAUVZE01 > CAZNEL01. Next base: position 14,230 of record CAZQZA010000005.1, read on the forward strand.
CCGGGCTAGCTGCCACCACTGAAACCCCCGGAGCTATGTCTTGCTCCTTTAACTTAGTCGCTGTAAAGTGCAGTTATAGAACAATTTGCTTAAGCTCACCAGCCAATTTAAGCTTGGGCTGAGTAACAGCCTGTACTTCTTCAGGTGTAACTGAGGGAGCTACTTCTTTGAGTAATAGGCCCTCTGGGGTAACCTCAATTACGGCGAGGTTGGTAACAACCAAGTTAACTACTACCCGCCCAGTAAGCGGATAGGTGCACTCTTTAACTATTCTTGGTTCGCCTGACCGACTAGTATGTTCCATGGCAACGATGACTTTTTTTGCTCCGTTAACCAAATCCATGCTTCCACCAATGCTGCCTACCTTTCGTTCCAGTGTCATCCAATTTGCCAGGTCACCTCTCTCCGACACTTGAAAGGCACCAAGCACTACTACGTCAATGTGCCCTCCCCTAATCATGGCAAAAGCCTCAGCACTATCGAAGAAAGTGGCTCCAGGGTTCAGGGTTACCGGCTGTGACCCGGCGTTGATAAGGTCAGGGTCCATTTCCTCCTCATTAGCTATGCGACCGTACCCTAGGATACCATTCTGACTATGAAGTGTAACATCTATCCCTTCGGGGATAAAGCTTGATACCAAGGTTGGTAGGCCAATGCCAAGATTCACGTAATATCCATCTTCGAACTCCTTGGCTACCCTTAGAGCGATTAGCTCCCTACTTAAACCTGATTTCATATCTTTCTCCCTTCACTACTCGATCTACATAAATGGCAGGTGTGACGATAGTCTCGGGGTCCAGTTCGCCGGCTCCCACAATCTCATCAACCTCGGCGATTGTAACCTTGGCTGCCATCGCCATCAGTGGATTGAAGTTACGGGCAGCCATCCGGTAAGTTAAATTCCCCTTTGTATCAGCTTTATGTGCTTTAATAAGAGCAAAATCAGCCTTGAGGGCTGGTTCGAGCAAACATTCCTTACCATCAAAGAACCTCTTTTCCTTCCCTTCCTCAACAACCGTCCCCACCCCAGTGGGGGTGTAGAAAGCGAGGATTCCAGCCCCACCAGCCCGAATCCTCTCAGCAAATGTTCCTTGTGGAAGCACCTCAAGTTCAACTTCTCCCTTCAAGTACTGCTGCTCAAAGATATTTACCTTTCCAGCATACACGGGAAATGAGGCTATCACCTTCTTTACCTGCCTCTTCTCAAACAAAATTGACAAGTCGAAATCCTCTAGCCTACCACCGGGGCTATTGCTTATCATGGTGATATTTCTTGTCCCCTTTCTATACAACGCCCTAGTGAGTGTAAACGGGATACCACTTACGCCAAAACCGCCAAACATAATGGTACTTCCGTCGGTAATATCGGCAACTGCCTCTTCCGGACTCGAAAATATCTTATTCATTTCTTCATTTTCCTTGTCGCTTCAACTAGCCCAAGAGCACATATCTAGACAAAGCAGACTTCTCCTGTTATCGCCGATATAGTTCTCCTCAGCAAGCGAAGACACTCTTCTGAAGTCGGTGATGGGTTAATCGCGAAGTAGTGTTTTCTCCTCTCGGCATCAACCTTTCTTTCCCTCAAAACCATTTGTGCACCAAGCCTGGCCGCTACCACTACTACGTTTTGTGCTTCTATGGATAGCCTCCTAAAATAATCGTCTGTTTCCTTTTCTTTCTGGACATCTGGTTGACTGGAGTCATAATGCCTTCCATAAATATGTTCCTGAACAGCCCAACAGGTAACCTCACCTCCCATTTCTTTTTTAAACTCCTCAAGAAGTTCACCACACAACGCATATACCCGGCTATAAAAGAGCTGGCATTTCTTCTAATATTTCAGGAGATAAGCTTCTATACGCCACACCATTCCATGATGAACGAAGCTAAGACCTTGGTGCAATCTATTACTGAGTCTAAATTGACATATTCATTTACCCCGTGGATATTTTTGCCGTTAGGCCCGAAGGAAAGTGCGGGCATATTGAAATATTGTGCAAGCCTTGTGTCCATCCCCCAGGTTACACCAGCAATGTCAGTATCTGACCCTAAAATCTTATCAGCAGAAGATTTGAAAGCTAACACAAATGGATCATTTGGGTCTTGTTCCCAAGCCTCCATTTTCATTCCAAACCAGACTATCTCTGGTGGATGCTTGCTCAACCACTCGTCGCGCTGAGCAACATCGTTTATAGTCCGGCGAACCTGATTCTTAACTTCTTCGAGTTTCTCGCCAGGGGTATGTGAAATTCGACACTCGAGCTGTGCCCAACCGGCCACTGTTGAGACCCAGTCACCGGCTCGGTAGGTCCCGATATTGAGATGGCACGACCGTTTGGAATGTTTCTCAAAAAGCGGGTAATGTTTTTCTCGAGCTCGTTTCTCATCTAATTCTACCAGTGCTTGATAAACTTGATTCATTTTGCCAATGGCATTTACGCCGGTATGCGCAATTCCGGCGTGAGCTGGTTTTCCTACTACTCTTACACGGAAATAATAAATCCCTGGGTGGGCTATAATTATTCCCACACTTGGTTCCGAAATGACGAGCCCATCAGCGGTAAAGCCCTCAAGTAAGCAGGCTAAGGTGCCTCCGCCGCCTCCAGCTTCTTCCTCGATTACACTGTGGAGCATTACCGTGCCTTTAGGCTTTAACCCGGCTTCCAATAAAGCCTTTAGGGCAAAATAGTTAGCAATGAGCCCCCCCTTCATATCACAGGCTCCTCGACCATAAAGTTTCTTTCCTACTATCTTTCCTTCCCACGGAGAGAAGTCCCACTCCCCGATTGGTTCAGGAGAAACCACATCTATGTGCCCGTTTAATATCAAGGACCTTGCCGAAGGCTCACCTTCAAGAATCCCTATGATATTGGGGCGGCCCTTAAATTCCCACCCTGATTCTATAAAGGCTTTATGTTGGCGAACCTTCTCATAGTCGGCCTCAAACGAAATGACTTTTAACCCTAGATTTGAATACAGGCCTTGTATATATTTTTGACCCTCTGCCTCTTTCCCAGGGGTGGTGGGAATCTGTACCAGCGTGCTCAAGGTTTGAACAATTTCCTCGCTTTCGTTTTCTATAAGCCGGCAAACTTTCTTCCTTGCCTGGTTGCTCTCCAGTTCAAGGTTCCCAGTTGACATACTCTTCACCTCCAAAGCTCAGATTCTCTGATTGAGTATTATAACACAGCCGTCAAAACGAAGGGCAGAGTCCAGTGTGTAAACGGTTAATTCACCCTATCTGTATAAATAAAAGAGCAGGACGACTCTGAAAGTTATTCTGCCTTCTTAATAGCGGGGATAATGAGCTAGTTCAGATAGATTAGTGACACTTTACAGGAGATGAAAGGACGCTATAATGGTTGCATTATGAGTGTTACCGGTACTATCTTACCTGGAGCCTCTCGCCAAGGAAGCTGCTTCTAGGATTGGACTTGGCGAGGAGGAGTTGGAACTCCCTGCTGTAGAGTCTGCTTTGGTGAGATTGAACTTGGAATTCTGCAAGTCCAGAAAGTGCGCCAGCTGCCCTGTAAGGGAAGGCTGCCGAAAGACAGGGCTCGCCCGATCCCGGGGATGAGCGAGTCTTCCTTTATTCACTTGGCACCCTAACGTCACATTCTGGCTTTTTGTGCATCCCCACCTCACCTCCTGTGTTCAGTTATACTGCAAATCCGCGGGTTCGCGAGCTAGAGGTGTTAATATTAGCTTGACAAGCGTTGCGCATGCGTCTAGAGTGTTTACTACCAAGCCAGTTCATAAGCTAACGGGAATAGATGGCAGAGGTAGTGGGTAAGTGCCATGGGTGGCGTATCATTTTTCGATGAATCAAGGGAGCAGTCCAAGGTAAAGGCTGAGATTGTCGCGAAGTATTTGTGGGCTTGGGCTCACGTAGTTACACCTTCAACTAGAAAGAGAGACAACAAAATTGCTTACATAGACTTATTCGCTGGGCCCGGTCGTTACAAGGATGGCACAAAATCTACACCCTTGCTTGTCCTAGAGCGTGCTATTGCAGATTCAAATATGAAGGAAATGCTGGTGACTATTTTTAGCGATGCTGACCCGATAAATGCTCAATCGCTTCAGCAGGCAATCCTTTCAGTACAAGGTATAGACACTCTTAAACATCAGCCTCAAGTCCACAGCGAAACTGTAGATGAAAATATCTCCGAAATATTTGAACAAACTAACATGATTCCGAGCCTGACTTTTTTAGACCCGTGGGGTTACAAGGGATTATCTCACCGTCTGATTAACTCCGTGATAAAGGATTGGGGTTGCGATTGTATCATCTTTTTCAACTACAACAGAATTAATATGGGACTTGGCAACCAACTTGTTAAGGAACATGTGGATGCCCTCTTTGGCGAAGAGCGTGCTAATACACTTAGGGCACAATTGAAATCAATGCAGCCAAGTCAAAGAGAAATTGTTATCTTAAATGCATTGTCTGAATCGCTCAGCGAAATGGGTGGTCAATTTGTTCTTCCGTTCAGGTTCAGAGGGGGAATAGGGAACCGTATTAGTCACCATCTGATTTTTGTCAGTAAGCATTACAAGGGATACGAGATTATGAAAGGTATTATGGCCAAAGCAAGTTCAAGTAATCAAGAAGGAGTACCATCTTATGAATATAGTCCCGTCAAACAAGTTCAGCCATTTCTTATTCCACTTTCACGACCCTTAGAAACGCTCAAGGGGGAGATATTAGAGCGTTTCTAAGGGCAATCATTAACTGTATCGGAAGTATACAAACAGCACAATGTTGGAACGCCATATGTCAAATCCAATTATAAAAGAGTTCTCCTTCAATTAGAAGAAGAAGGAACAATAACAACAGAACCTTCATGCGATAGAAGGAGGAAGATAAAGGGAGCAAGTACATTAGCTGATGATGTTATTATTAATTTCCCTGCAAAGGAGTGATTCTACAATATGGCAATTCGGTCTTCGATTGAATGGACAGAATCTAGTTGGAACCCTTTAACGGGATGTACAAAGGTAAGTCCTGGATGTCAAAATTGCTATGCAGAACGCATGGCATTGCGCCTGCAGGCAGCAGGCAATCCTAATTATAGAAACGGCTTCACCATAACTATGCACGACGGCACTCTTGGTCTACCATTTAAGTGGCGCAAACCGCAGACCATATTTGTCAATTCAATGAGTGACTTATTCCACGAGAAAGTGCCTGACGAATTCATATTACGGGTATTCAATATGATGAGTGCGGCAAATTGGCACCGATATCAGGTACTTACTAAGAGGGCAGAAAGGCTAGCACATTTAAGCTCACAGCTACCTTGGGCATCAAATATATGGATGGGCGTGAGTATTGAAAATACGAACTACCGCTTTAGAATCGACCATCTACGGAACACAGGGGCGAAGGTGAAATTTCTATCTTTAGAGCCGCTTCTAGGTCCTATACAAGATATGAACTTAGAAGGAATCGATTGGGTAATCGTCGGAGGTGAATCCGGGCCAAGGGCTAGACCTATGAACGAGTCTTGGGTCATTGATATACACAATCAGTGTCTTAGAACAAGTATTCCCTTTTTCTTTAAGCAATGGGGTGGTTCGAATAAAAAAAGAGCAGGACGAGAATTAGAAGGACGGATATGGGATGAAATGCCGAGACAACACGGCAGAATCCTTACCCCTCCTCTGGCTTAAGCCACTGATTGAACTACGATTGGGCGCTCATGATTTACTGCTCTCTAGTCATTGGTTGCCAAGCATGTCAAATCATCGGTAATTGCTGATAGATGTCTCTGTTTATTCTAGACTCACTAGTTAAGTAGAGAATTGAAGGGTCACCGTAACAAGGGACATCTCTCAAACCTTTATTACACAAGGGCAATTCAACATTCTGGCTGACTGTTACCTGGTGACTCAGATAGAAAGAACAATTTTAGAGAGATGCTATGGTAACTACGTATGTACGGAGATAATTATATACTTTGGGTGTGCTCTTGTTCAGATAGATGAGTGAGGGGAATCCTCCAAATCTAGAGGGCTGACTATTCTAGGTCGGTTCAATTTCACTCAGCCTCCTTCCGTTCTCGAGGCTGTTTAGAATGTGGCGCGGCTTTTCAAATCTGCCAAGAGGCAAACCTGAAGGCCCGTGCTACTTTTTATAGGTACTTATTCCCATAGCGCGGGGGCTTACCCCTTAGCTTCGGCAGTAATTCCTTTTGTGCCAATTCAGGCTCAGAATTGGTTGCTCCTGAGACTTTAAGATTTATCAAAGCGAGGACTCAGTAACATTCTTGGGCTTGTGTAAAATCGCTGAGGAAACAAATGGATTTGCTGTGGGTTATAACTTGTGTTATGTTAGTTAGGATATATGAAAGAGTATTATCTTACCGCGTATCCTCTATTCTATCTTGCATTGACGTTAATTTTGGCAGCAACTCAGTATCTAGGATGCTGGTTTTAGGTTTAAAGATTCAAAGAGGGTATGAACGATGATTATTGTGGGAGAGAAGATAAACACGAGCCGGAAGAACATCGAAGAAGCGGTCAAGAAGCAAGATGCTGCGTTTATCACCAAAGTAGCTCGAGAGCAAGCTGAAGCCGGGGCTAACTACATTGACGTTAATGCCGGTACCTTCCTGGAACAAGAAGTTGATTACCTTTGCTGGTTGGTGGAAACAGTACAAAGCGAAGTTGCCCTTCCCTTAAGTCTTGACAGTCCCAACCCCAAAGCCCTGTCTGAAGCAATGAAACGGCATAAAGGCGAACCGATGATTAATTCTATCTCTCTGGAAGAAGACCGTTTTAAGTCTCTACTTCCAGTTATTACTTCTCAGCCTTGCCGTGTAGTTGCTCTGTGCATGGCTAAAACATCCATGCCCACCACCACTGAAGAAAGGGTCCAAGTCAGTTCGGAGCTTATTGAGAAGCTCACTGGTGAAGGATTTCCTCTGGAAAAGATTTATGTGGACCCGCTGGTGCAGCCTGTTTCTGTGGACACTCGTATGGGAATCGCCATTCTTGGAGCCATCTATAAAATCATGAACGATTTCCCTGGTGTGAACACCATCTGCGGCCTTTCCAATATCTCCTTTGGTCTTCCGGAGCGCCACCTAATCAATCGCAATTTTCTGGCTCTTTGTATAGCCTATGGTCTGTCTGCCGCCATTTTAGACCCGACTGACAAACAGCTTATGGCGACACTACTTACGGTTGAGATGCTTCTTGGCCAGGATGAATACTGCGGGGACTTCATTGATGCCTACCAAAATGGTCGTATTTTAGGGTGATTTTTTTTGGCCGATTTGACTTAGATTAACTCAGGGAGGTTAAAGATGGATGGCTTTAAGGCATTGTCTGACGCTGTAATCAAGGGAGATATCAAAACAGCATTAGCCGAGACACAGAAAGCAATGGATGCTGGCAGCAGTGTTCGGGATATTCTCAACAAGGGGCTCATTGCTGCCATGGACGAGATGGGGGAGAGGTTTTCAAAAGGGCTAATATATGTCCCCCAGATGTTGCGCTCTGCCAAGACTATGCAAGAGTGTACCAGGCTGCTCGAGCCGTTCTTTCAAGAAGGTGACGTTATCTCCAAGGGGAAGGTGCTGATTGGAACTGTTAAGGGTGACTTGCACGACATCGGCAAGAACCTGGTTTCCATGATGATGGGGGGTGCCGGATTTACCATCATTGACCTGGGTGTAGATGTTCCTTCCGCAAAGTTTGTCCAGAAGGCGCAAGAAGTAGAACCGGACATTGTGGCCATGTCAGCGTTGCTCTCCACCACCATGCCTGCTATGCTCGAGACCATCGAGGCTCTGCAGAAAGCTGGGCTCAGAGATAAAGTCAAGGTAATGATTGGCGGGGCACCGGTTACTGAAAGATATGCTCAGAGGATTAAGGCGGATTCTTATGCATCCGATGCCGGTTCTGCCGTAAGCAAAGCCAAAAAGTTGCTTGGCGTTTCCTGAAGAATTTTCCCATCATGAAGGAGTGAACCATGAAACCGATAGAGATACCCACCTTTCAGCCGAGGTTGAAAGTCTTAAACCGTGAACAGGCATTGGCAATCCACACGGCCGCTTTAGAAATCCTGGAAAAGACAGGGTTTAAGATGGAGCACCCCGGTGCTCTGGAAATGCTCGCTGATGCCGGATGCAAGGTCTCTAACGGTGATTCGGTTAAGCTACCCCCTTACCTTGTTGAAGAGGCCCTAAAGTCAGCTCCCCGACAGATTGACCTCTACGACCAGAAGGGTAATAAAACGATGCCTCTCGTCAACGGTAACTCTTTTTATGGCACAGGTTCAGACGCCACTTTCACTCTGGATTTAGAAACTGGGCAACGTCGTCGGGCCGTCATAAAAGATACTGCCAACTTTGCCAAGCTGGTGGATGGGCTTGAGAATATGTCTTTTGCCATGTCCATGGCTAACCCTGAAGATGTGCCTGTTAAGGATATTTACGTTTACGTTTTTGCCGAGATGGTCAAGAACATCAATAAACCCATTGTATTCATTGCCGATAGTGGCCGAGACATTGCCAAAATATATGAAATCGCTTGCCAGGTGGTAGGGGGTGAAGAAGAGCTCCGGAAGAAGCCATTTGTGCTCAATTACTCCGAGGCTATCAGCCCCTTGCGGTTTCCCGGAAACGTTATGGAAAAGCTCGTCTTTTGCGCCGAAAAGAGGATACCCATTTGCCTTCCCTCCGGCTCCAATGCCGGAGGTGGGGCCCCGGTCACACTTGCCGGAGCTATGGCATTGGGCATTGCTGAAAACCTGGTAGGGCTTGTGGTACATCAGTTGGCTGGCAAAGGAGCCCCCTTCCTGTTCGGCCCCAATGTCAGTGTTCTGGATATGAAATCCACCGTTGTCTCGTACGGCTGCCCTGAATGGAGTCTCACCCAGGCGGCGCTTGCCGATATGCGTGATGAAATCTATGGTCTGCCTATATGGGCCTTTGCCGGAGCTTCGGATGCCAAGGTCATGGATGCCCAGGCGGGAGCCGAAGCCATGTTTTCCATCATCACTGCCATGCTTTCCCGCTCGAATTTGATTCATGATGTGGGTTTCTTGGAATATGGAAGCACCTCTTCACTTGAGATGGTGACGATGGCTAACGAACTGGTGGCTATGAGCCGCTTTTTTACCGGTGGAATACCTGTAACCGAGGAAACTCTGGCTATCGAGGCGATAGAAAGAGTGGCAAGCGGGGACCCCGGCTCTATCTTTCTCATGGACGACCACACCTTTGAACATTTTATGCAGGCTCAATTTCTGCCTAAGCTTTTGGACCGCTCCCGCTACGATTCCTGGGAAGAGGCCGGGGCTACAGACCTCTATAAGCGCTGTAATATTGAGGCGAAAAGGATACTTTCAGAACATCAGGTGGTACCCAAATCCGATGAAGTACTCAAGGGAATCAAGCAAATTCTCCAAGGGTGCTGACTGGGAGTTCAACCATGGGAACAAATTTACCATACTACAGACCGCTGGCGCCTGAAGATGTAAAGCAGATCGACCAGACGGGACGCCAAATACTGGAACGCGTCGGCATTAGAATCAATGATAGCACCTTTCTTGGCAGGCTAAAAAAGGCGGGAGCACAAGTCGATTATGATAATCAGAGAGTACGCTTTAGAGGAGACTGGCTTGATGAAGTCCTGGGTCGTGCTCCGTCCCGCTTTACCCTGTATTCTCGAGATGGCCAGAATGACCTGCATTTGGGGGAAGGTAAGGTCTACTTCGCTAACGGGGGGCGGGTATTCCGTATTCTTGATATGAGCACAGGCGGCTACCGTCTTACCATGCTAAGAGATGTGGCTAATACCGCCACCCTGGTGGACCACCTGGACTACATTCGTTTCTATATCATCGCCTGCCAGGTCCATGACCTAAAACCTCAAAACTATCATTTAAACGATTTTTATCATGCCTTCAACCACACCACGAAACATGTGATGGGGGGCTGTGACAATCTGAAAGGCGTTAAGCAAATGTGGGAGCTGGCCAGTTTAATCGCCGGAGGGGAAGGTAAACTCAGAGAAAAGCCCTTCGTTTCAGTAATCACCAACCCGATAAGCCCCCTCACTATTGAGGCTAACACATTAAATATTCTCAATTTCTGTACCACACACGGTATCCCTGCTACCTGCGCGTCAGCACCTATCGCTGGTGCTACCTCACCAGCCACCCTGGCCGGGACTCTTTCCCAAATGCATGCTGAATCGTTGGCGGGTGTAGCTATCACTCAAGTGTTTGCGCCTGGAGCCAAGGTGCTTTATGGTACCGTCCCCATGACCATTGATTTGCGGGACACGGAATTAGCCACGGGCTCAGTGGAAATGACAATGATGAACGCTGCCGCCGTCCAACTGGCGAAGCTCTATGATTTGCCTATTTACGCTTCGGGCGGACTTACCGAGGCTAAAAGACCTGATATTCAGGCGGGCATTGAAGAGGGTTTTTCTAATTTGACAGTAGCTATGGCTGGAGCGGACTGCGTTCATCTGGCAGCTGGGATACTGGATTCGGGCAACTCCATTGCCTATGAACAGTTTGCCATCGACAATGAAATCATAGGAATAATCCAGAGGTTACTGAGAGGCATCAAGGTGGATAAGGAGACTCTGGGCTTTGATGTAATCAAGAAGGTCGGGCCCGGTGGGCACTATATCATGGAGGACCATACAGTCGAACATATGATGGACGAATTCTTCTATCCTAACCTGAGTGTACGTCATAATTTCGATGTCTGGGAAGAAAAAGGGCGTCCGGATATGTTGAGCCGTGCCAATAACCTGGTTAATAACATTCTGGAAGAGGGCAAAGAAGGTGTTTTGGACCTGGATTTGATTTTTGAGATAAAAAAGGCTTTTACTGGTATACAAAGTATCTAAGGCAACAATATTGAAGAAAACCGAAAACATCACTCGTATTGTCGCTTGTGCGGTCTTCAAACCAGCCATTGAGTATCTTCAGCTGGAGCGCAGATATCCTAACCTGCGTTTGACCTATTTACCATCCAGATTGCACTTAAGGCCGCAAGAATTGAAAAACCACCTGCTTACTGGGATTAAAGCTGCTCAAAAAAGAAACGAGCGGGTTATCTGCCTTTATGGAGACTGCTTCCCTGACATCGATGATTTTTGCCAGGAGTACAAGGTGATTAAGATGTCTGGGCATTACTGTTATGAAATGCTGCTTGGTAGTGAGCGGTTCAGACATCTCATAGAAGAGATGACGGGGA